>NZ_CALHQO010000345.1:0-14054 GCF_938036635.1 uncultured Leptotrichia sp. | reverse complement strand
CAACAGATGCAGGAGCTGCGGCTGCTGAAAGAGTAGGAGAATTGATTTCAATTCATGTAATCCCACGTCCACATGCTGAAGTTGAAACTATTTTGCCTAGATAAAGGGATTTTTAGAAAGGATTTGTCAGATGGAAGAAGAAAAAAAACAGAGAATGATACAGGAATATGTGCCCGGTAGACAGTTGACTCTGGCTCACATAATTGCAAATCCACAAAGAGATTTATCAAAAAAGATAGGGCTTTCCGAAAATAATACAAATGCAATAGGAATACTTACAATAACTCCGGGAGAAGCGGCAATAATTGCGGCAGATCTGGCTACTAAAAGTGCAGGAGTTGAAATAGGATTTGTTGACAGGTTTACAGGATCGGTTGTAATAAACGGAGATGTGGGAAGCGTAGAAGCTGCTGTAAATGAAGTAGTTTCATATTTTAAAAATGTACTAAGATTTAGCATAACTCAAATAACGAGGTCATAAAATTGAAAAAGATACTTTTAATAGGAAAATCAATGTGCGGTAAGACAACATTGACTCAAAGAATACACGGTCTGGATATACAATATGAAAAAACACAGATGTTAAAGTATTCTGATGATATTTTAGATACGCCTGGTGAATATATGGAAAACAGAATGCTTTATAAGGCTTTGATTATAAGTTCGTATGACTGTGATGTTATAGGAATGGTACAGGCGTGTAATGAGGAGCATAATGTTTTTCCGCCAGGATTTTCCACAGCTTTTACAAAACCTGTAATTGGAATTGTAACAAAATCTGATTTGGGTGGAGATATAGAAAGAGCTTGTGAAATATTAGAAAATGCAGGAGCCCAAAAAGTTTTTGTTGTAAGTTCTTATGAAAATAAAGGAATTGAAGAGCTTGTCAAATATCTGGAAGATGATAACGGGCAGTTAGAAGGTGATAAATAAATGGATTCGTACGGATATGTGGAAACACGGGGACTTGTAACGGCAATAGAGGCTGCCGATGCTGCATTGAAAGCTGCTAATGTAACATTGACAAACTATTACTATGTAAAAGGTGGAATTGTAACCATTGAAGTGATGGGAGATGTTGCTGCTGTAAATGCCGCTGTGGAGGCTGCCGTTGAAAGTGCTAAAAGACTTGGCAATTTCCTGAGTAGCAATGTCATTGCGAGAGTGGCTGCTGAAACGAAGAAAATCCTAATAAGTGATAATGGAAAAAAATCAGATGAAAAGACAGTTGTCCAAGAAAAATCTGAAGAAAAAGTTATTGAAGAAACTCTAGAAGAGAAAATAGATGAACGGTCAATAGTTGAGAATACAGATAAAAAAGAGGCAATAGTTGAACAAACGGAGGATATAGTAGTAAAAGAGCCTGCTCAAGAGATTTTTGAAAAAGCATCTGAAGAAATTTCAGAAAAAATTGAAATAGCAGAAATAATCGAAGATGCGCATCAAAAAGAAGAAGTAAAAGCAGAATTAAGTGACGGCAATCAGGAAAATAAGGAAATTTCACTAAAGAAAGATTCCAAAAAAAAAGAAGACGAAATAAAAAAATTAAGAAAAGAATATCAGGATATGAAGGTAGTCGACTTAAAAACAAAGGTAAATAACCTTAAACTTGGCTATACTTGGAATCAGATAAAGACAATGCCAAAGAAAAAATTGATAGAAATTTTGATAAAAAATAATCAGGAGGAATAGAGATGGCAACATTAAATGCATTAGGAATGATTGAAACTAAAGGATTGGTAGCGGCAGTAGAAGCTGCAGATGCAATGGTAAAAGCTGCAAATGTTACTTTAATTGGAAAAGAACACGTAGGTGGAGGATTAGTAACAGTATTAGTAAGAGGAGATGTAGGAGCAGTTAAAGCTGCAACAGATGCAGGAGCTGCGGCTGCTGAAAGAGTAGGAGAATTGATTTCAATTCACGTAATTCCTCGTCCTCATACTGAAATTGAAGCTATATTGCCTAAAGCAAGAGTAGTTGAGGGTGAATAAGAGAACTTAAAGTAATCAGATAACAGTGATTATTTATAGAAAGGACAAATTATGGATAAAGATTTACAATCAATACAAGAAGTAAGAGATTTATTAAATAGCGCAAGTAAAGCATTTGAAGAATATAGTCAGTTCTCGCAAGCTCAAATTGATGAAATAGTAAGGGAAATCTGTGAAGAAGCCCAAAAACATGAAGTTGAGCTAGCAAAACTTGCTAATGAAGAAACAGGATTTGGACGTTGGGAAGACAAAGTTCTAAAAAATAGACTTGCTTCAGTAGGAGTATATGAAGCTATAAAAGATCAGAAGACAAAAGGAATAATTCTTGATGACAAGGAAAAAGGGATAACTGAAATAGGAGTTCCAATGGGTATAATTGCAGCCTTGATTCCATCAACTAATCCTACTTCGTCAACAATTTATAAAATAATGATAGCATTAAAGGCAGGAAACGCAGTAATTGTAAGCCCTCACCCAAATGCAAAGGACTGTATAATTAAGACTGCAGAATACTTGATAAAAGCTGCTGAAAGAAAAGGTGCTCCAAAAGGACTTATCGGAGTTATAAAAACACCTACATTACAAGCTACACAAGAACTTATGAAACATAAAAAGACTTCATTAATTCTTGCAACAGGTGGAGAAGCGATGGTAAAAGCTGCTTATAGCTCAGGAACACCTGCAATAGGGGTAGGACCTGGAAATGGACCTGCGTTTATTGAAAGAAGTGCTGATATAAGAAAAGCCGTTAAAAGAATTATCGACAGTAAAACTTTTGATAATGGAGTAATTTGTGCTTCAGAACAATCAATAGTTACAGAAGAAGTAATTAAAAATCAAGTAGTAGATGAACTGAAAAGACAAGGAGCATACTTCCTTAACAAAGATGAAAGAAATAAAGTTGGAAGTATCCTTATGCGTGCAAACAACACAATGAATCCAAAAATAGTTGGAAAAACAGCCTTATATATAGCTGCAATGGCAGGAATAACAGTCCCTACGACTACAAAAGTGCTTGTTTCTGAAGAAACAGAAGTTTCTCACTTGAACCCTTATTCAAGAGAAAAATTATGTCCTGTATTAGGATTTTATACAGAAGAAACTTGGGAAAAAGCATGTGAAAAATGTATAGAAATTCTTGAAAATGAAGGAATTGGACATACAATGTCAATGCACACAAATAATGAAAATATTGTAAGAGAATTTTCATTGAAAAAACCTGTGTCAAGACTGCTTGTAAATACAGCTGCGGCACTTGGAGGAGTAGGAGCAACAACTAATCTTTTACCTGCGTTTACATTAGGATGTGGAACTGTTGGAGGAAGTTCAACTTCTGACAATATTGGACCATTAAACCTTATAAATATTAGAAGAGTAGCTTATGGTACAAAGGAACTGGAAGAATTGAAAGAAGAAGGTTCATGTGTAAATACATGTTCAGTTGATAATTCACGAGTGAACGAAAATGAAATTGAAGATATCATAAGAAAAGTATTGGACGGAATTATAAAAAAATAGATAGGGTGTGATAAAAAATGCCTGTTATAACAGAAGGAATGCTTAGAAAATTAGATAAGGAAGGGCAGCTTGAAAAAGTACATATAACTGAAAAAGACATCCTTACACCGTCAGCAAGAGAGTTTTTAAATGTAAAAAAAGTTGATTTTAGAATAAAAAGATCACAGGATCAAGTTGTGAATAACGAATCAGATAATGTAAACAGAGTTAAAGACTCTCAAGCAAATACTTCCGAAGAAAAAGCCCCTCCAAAAAGACAGTATAAAGACTATATTACAGGAGCAACTTATGATAAAAAGCCTGAATTTATGACTCAACTGTTTGGAAATGAACTTGTTGTAAAAAATCATAAGAGAATTGTTTTACGAGGTAAATTTGATATTTTGCAGGCTGAGGTAATAAGATACTGGAAAAAATACGAAAAGAATAAAAAATTGGAAAGTGACTTTGCACAGGCATACAGATTTGTAAGAGATTTGTTTATAAGTGAAATGACTGATACACCGTTTCAGGAAAGAGATGTTCTTGGATATGACATTGATACATTAAAAGATATAACTCATAATACAATTAAATATTACAAAACAGGACATCTCTTTGAAATAAATGCTGACTTTGATGAAGCAGTCATTGATATAAACTGTCTTAGAGCTTTGTCAAGAGAGTGTGAAGTTGCTGCAGTAGATGCTTTTTATAAGGAAGGGAAGACAGAAAGAGTAGACATGCTAAAGGCACTAAACCGTCTGAGCAGTATATTGTACTTGATGATGTTAAAAGCAAATAACGGAGATTATAAATCATAAGCTCTGAATTGGGAGATATTATGGACAAAAATGAATTGGAGAGAATAATAAGAGATAAGTTGCAGGAAATTCTGACAACAGAAAAAGAAGATACCTTTATGGTGGAAGCATCAGGTCGTCATGTGCATCTTACCAAAGAACACGTGGAAGCACTTTTTGGAGAAGGATATGAGTTGACACCTGTAAAAGATTTATCACAGCCTGGACAGTTTGCCGCAAAGGAAAGAGTCAGAGTAATTGGACCAAAAGGAGAATTTTCGAGTGTTGCAATATTAGGACCATGCAGAAATTTTTCTCAAGTGGAGTTATCACTTACTGACTGCCGTGAAATTGGAGTCAAAGGAGTGATAAGAGAAAGTGGAAAAATTGAAGGGACACCAGGAATACTTATAGGTGTAGGTGATAAATATATACAGTTGGATAAAGGGCTTATAGTTGCAAGAAGACATATACACATGACAAGTGAAGATGCAAAAAGACTTTCTGTAAATGATGGTGAGACTGTGAAAGTAAAAATTCATAGTGACAGACCATTAATATTTGATGATGTTTTAATAAGAGTAAAGGACAGTTTCAGATTGAGCATGCATATTGATTTTGATGAAGCAAATGCTTGTGGATATACTTCAGGAGTAACTGGAAGCATTGTAAAAGATTAAAGTGAAAAGGGCAGGAGATGAAATGGATACTCAAGATTTAATAGAAGTGCTTGCAAGGGAAGTATTAAAGGAAATTGCCAAAAGAGAAAATCAAAGTTTATCTGAAAATATCAAACATTCTCCTGAAAAATCAATAATAACAGCTTTTTTAGGAAATGATGAAGTCTTGAAGGATGAACTTAAAAAAGAGACATCAGTTGTAGACAACATAAAGTTGGACAGTACATGGGAAGAAATAGAAAAAAATGAAAATAAAAAGAGACTTGTTGTATCAACTCTTGGAATAAATGATTTAATTGATCTCTCACAAGGGAAAAAAACTATCATAACAGAATTTCTTTTTAATGAAGGAGAAGTTCTGCTTGTCGAAGAAGGGCTGGAATATAAAAAATATACTAAACCTGCTGCATTAATAAGCCTTTATGATGAATATGTCAAAAAAGTTCAAGAATTTGGAATAAAGGTTGTGAAAAGAACAGAAGTAAAAAATACTTTTGATGCTAAAGAAAAATTGTATCTAAAAGGTTTGGTAACAGAAAGCAGACTTAGAAAGCTAGGATTAAAAAATCAGATACTCGAAGTTGATGCAAAATCTAAAGTAACTTCCCTTGCGATGGATTATATAAAAGAAAATAGCATTGAACTGTGCTATGAAAGAGGACAATAACATGTTAATTGGAAAAGTTGTAGATAATGTCTGGGCAACAAGAAAGGATGAAAAGCTAAGAGGACTAAAACTTATGGTAGTTGAAGTGGAAGGTACAGGCGAAGGTCATGGAAGCAGAAAAATGGTGGCAGCCGATTATATTGGTGCTGGACAGGGCGATAAGGTAATAATCGTTACTGGAAGTTCTGCAAGACATGTATTTGATGCTGAAACTCCTGTAGATGCGACTATTGTAGGAATAATAGACAGTTTGGAATCGGAAAAGGAGTAAAAAAATGGGAAAAAGATTGATAACAGTAAAAAATCTTTTTGAATATATTCAAGATAAGGAACTGGTGGTTCAGGCTGATATGATTATTACTCCCGGAGCAAAAGACGTGATTAGAGAACAAGGAATAGAAGTGAGATACGAAAAGACTTGTGGCGTGTCAAACTCTGCATCGGGAAATGAAATCAGAAAAAATACAAGAGATTGTGATGATTTGGAAAAGAAAGTAATTGAAATACTTGTAAAAAATTATAAAATTACAGATTCTGACACAATCCGAAAAATATTATCCAAGATAAAGGAATTATAGTAAGATTACTTTAGAATAAAATTTAAAAGTAATAACTATTTTCTCAACTCTAGACTATTTAGACTTATTAGCTAAATATTATGGAGATTGAGGGTACAATAGAAAGGAAGTGGATTTAATGGGTTTATTTCAAATAAAGCCGGATATTCATTACGGAGCTAATTCTTTGGATATATTAAGAACAATGGAAATCGAAAAAGTATTTTTAGTAACAGACGAGAATATGGTCAAACTAAAAGTAGTGAATAGAATAACAAATATCTTAAAATCAAGAGGAATAGATGCTAAAATATATTCGGATGTTAAACCAGATCCCACAGATGAAGAAATTATAAAGGGTATGCTTGAGCTTAGTGCTTATGATCCTGACTGCATAATAGCACTAGGAGGAGGATCACCGATAGATGCCTGTAAATCAATGATTTATTTTACAAATAAAATAAAAAGGGCAATGGGAGAATATAAAAAGCCTAAATTTATTGCAGTGCCAACAACAAGTGGAACAGGATCAGAAGTAACATCTTATGCAGTTGTTACAACTCAAAGTAAAAAGATACCGCTGAGTGACAGTGAAATGCTGCCTGATATAGCAATTTTAAATCCAGAGTTTATAAAAACTCTTCCGCCATCAATAATTGCGGATACAGGAATGGATGTTTTAACGCATGCTATAGAAGCTTATGTTTCAAGATCTAGAAACTTGTTTACAAATACACTTGCCATAGGAGCAATAAAAACTGTTTTTGCTGATTTGGTAAGCAACTTTGAAAATCCTGAACTTGAAAGAGAAAGAATTGATTTACAGATTGCTTCATGTATGGCAGGAGTAGCATTTAGCAATGCAGGACTGGGAATAAACCACAGTATAGCACATTCGCTAGGAGCAAGATTTCATAAACCGCATGGACGGCTTAATGCAATAATAATGCCAAAAGTTATACAATTTAATGCACAAAATAAAAATGCGGCTGGATATTACAGAGAAATTGCTGAAGCATTGGGATTTACACCTAAGGAAGATACAGAAGGAGTAGAAATTTTAGCAAAAGCTATTAAAATGCGAGCTGCTAAAATGTCGATACCAAGTAGCTTAAGAGAACTTGGTATACCTGAAGATCAATATTTTTCAGAAATGGAAAGTGTAATTGATCAGATAGAAAATGATATGTGTACTGGAGAAAACCCAAGAAGATTTAGCAGAATAGAAATGAAGCAGCTACTGACAGATTTATATTAAATTTGAGGAAAAGGAAAAAAGATGAGGAAAATAATAGTTGTAGATGATGAGCCGATAACAAGAATGGATATATGTGAAATATTGAAAGAAGCAAATTATGACGTAGTCGCTCAGGCGGGAGACGGATTTGATGCAATTGAACAGAGCAGAAAATATAAACCTGATTTTGTCATAATGGATGTCAAAATGCCGATACTTGATGGGCTGAAAGCAGCAAAAGTCATAACAGAGGAAAAATTGTCTAGAGGTATTGTTCTACTCACAGCCTATTCCAATAAGGAATTTATAGAAGAAGCCAAGAATATAGGAATAATAGGATATATAGTAAAACCCATTGATGAAAAATCCTTTATTCCTAATCTTGAAATCATATTTAATAAGCAAGAAGAATTTGAAAAGCTGGAAAAAAAATATTTAAAAACAAGTCAGAAGCTGGAGGATAGGAAAAAAATTGATATTGCCAAAAGTATTTTGATGAAAACAAGAAACTTTACTGAAAATGAGGCATATGAATACATAAGAACGCTTAGTATGAATAAAAGATGTGACATGGGAAAAATAGCAGATATTATAATTTTATCTGGAGATGAAGATGCTTAGAACGATATGTAAACAATATACACAACTTTCAAATAAAGATATTGAAAAGCTGGAAAAAATATGTGAAGGGCTGCCTGTAATGAGTAAACTTCTAAAGGCGGACGTGTTTATAGACTGCATGACAGAAAATAGAGATACAGCAATTGTAGTTGCTGAGGCAAAACCAAGAATAGGATCGAGCTATACTCAAAGTGTAGTAGGAAAATTTGCCTATAGGAAAAATGAACCAGCTGTACTTAGAACTCTTGAAACTGGGCATCCATCAAGAGATTATAAGGCGTTAACGCAAGAAAATAAAAGTGTAACGCAAAATGTAGTACCTATAAGAAGTGATGAACAAGATGGGAAAATAATAGCCGTTCTTATAGTTGAAGAAGGAATGAATGAGGAAAATATCGGCAAGGGGCTGAGTTTTTTGAACAATGCAACTGATGATATACTTATGAGTTCTGTTGGAATGATGCGAGAGCGGAAAATTATTGACTATATAAATGATGGAATTATAATCTTTAACGAGGAAGGCATGTGCATATATGCTAATTCCAGAGCAAAATATGTTTACAGAAAAATTGGCTATAAGGATTCTTTCCTTGGAGAAAAATTTGATAATATTGTAATTGATAATGTTGAATTTGAAGATGTACTAAGTGGAAAAGTAAATAAAAGATCTGATATAAATATATCAAATATGGTTTTAAGCCTTGAATATATACTAGTAAAGGAAACAAAGAACGTTAAAAATGTAGTCTTATTTATAAAAGATATTACTGAAATTAAAGTGAAGGAAAAGGAACTAGTCCTAAAATCTGTTGCAATAAAGGAAATACACCATCGAGTAAAGAACAATTTGCAGACAATAGCAAGCTTACTTAGAATACAGGCTAGAAAGACTGATGATAAAGCTGTAAAGGCTGCATTTAGTGATAGTATAAATAGAATTTTAAGTATTTCAGTTACTCATGAACTGCTTGCACAGAATGGGCTTGACGAACTTGAAATAAAGGAAGTTATAAATAAGATTCTGAAAAATTCAGTGAGAGAGAATTTAGACGGGCATCTGAAGCTTAAAATAGATGTCATTGGAGACAACTTTGAAATAAGTTCAGATAAGGCAACAACAATAGCCTTGATAGTAAACGAACTTGTAGAAAATTGTATAAAGCATGCCTTTAAAGGAAAAACTAAAGGACAAATAATAATAAAAGTAAGAAGAGGGGAAATGAAATCCCGTATTTCCATAAGTGATAATGGAATAGGAATGGATGAAA
This sequence comes from uncultured Leptotrichia sp., assembly GCF_938036635.1. Taxonomy (NCBI): domain Bacteria; kingdom Fusobacteriati; phylum Fusobacteriota; class Fusobacteriia; order Fusobacteriales; family Leptotrichiaceae; genus Leptotrichia; species uncultured Leptotrichia sp. The sequence continues at coordinate 4,733 of NZ_CALHQO010000345.1, read as the reverse complement.
GAGATTTTGAAAAAGGAAGCATTGGACTACAAATAGTTAAAAGTCTTGTGAAAGAGAAACTTTATGGGAATCTGGATATAAAGACTGGTAATAAAGGAACTGATATTAGTTTTGGATTTGAAAATTGATGATTTAAAGACAAAGGAGTCTTGAGATGACAGAAGAAATACTAAGTGTGGGGATAGACATTGGAACTTCCACAACACAGCTTATCTTTTCAAAGATATATATAGAAAATAGAGGAAGCGCTTTTACAGCTCCTCAAATAAAAATAATAGGAAAAGAAGTTGTTTACAGAAGTGAAATTTATATTACCCCATTGGAAAATGAAACAAAAATAGACGCAAAAAAGGTTAAGGAAATAATAGAATCTGAATACAAAAAAGCAAATATACAATATAAGGATGTTTCAACAGGAGCTGTAATAATAACAGGAGATACTGCAAGAAAGGAAAATGCTAAGGAAGTATTGCAGATACTTAGTGGAATGGCAGGAGATTTTGTTGTAGCAACTGCAGGGCCTGATCTTGAAAGCATTATTGCTGGAAAAGGTTCGGGAGCCTATGGATATTCTGAAGAAAAAAATACAAGTATCGTAAACTTTGATATAGGAGGAGGTACTACAAATAATGTTGTCTTTAACAGGGGAGAAGTGGAAGACACTACTTGCCTTGATATAGGAGGACGACTTATAAAATTTGATGAAAACAGGAATACACGTTATATTTTCAAAAAAATGTACGATATTGCTGAAGATGTGAATGTAAAGCTGGAACTAGGAAAACCTATAAGTGAATCTGATTTGAGAAAAATAACAAGAAGAATGGCACAGCTTATTTTTGAAAGTGTAGAAATTTTTCCAAAAACAGAACTGTATCATAAAATTGTAACATATAATGACTTCAGAAAGCACAATAAAGACATTCAACATTACTCATTTACTGGAGGAGTTGCAGATTTCATCTATGGACGTGTAGAAAAAGATTTGTACAAGTATAATGACATTGGAGTGGTTCTTGGTGAAGAAATTGTAAAAGTTCTGAAAGAATTGAATATAGAGCCTTTGAAGTTAAGTGAAACAATAGGAGCGACAGTAGTTGGAGCAGGAAGCCATACTACAGAAATAAGCGGAAGTACAATTACTTATACTGAAGGAATCTTCCCAATAAAAAATATTCCTGTATTAAAAATGTCTGAGTCAGATGAGAATTTGCCTGTTAGTGAACTGGGAAAAGTGATAGAAGGTAAACTAGATTGGTTTAGTTCTGAAAATGAACTTGAAAATGTGGCTCTTGCATTTAAAGGAAAGCATAATATGGCGTATAACGAAATAATGGAATTATCTTTAGTAATTTCAGATATTATAAAAAGAAAACATGACAAAAAACATCCTGTAATCGTCATAGTTGAAAATGATATGGCAAAAGTGCTTGGACAATGTATGAAACTGGAACTTAATGATTATGACATAATCTGTATAGATAGTGTTAAAGTAAGAGACGGAGATTACATTGATATAGGAGCGCCGCTAGGAAACGGAAATGTTTTGCCTGTCGTAATAAAAACATTGGTATTCAGTTATTAAATTAATAAATTTTAGAGAGGTGGCAATAAGATGGTATTAAAAACAAAATTATTCGGTCATACGTATGAATTTAAATCTGTAAAAGATGTACAGAATAAGGCAAGTGAATTTAGATCAGGAGATGAACTTGCAGGAGTAAGTGCAAGTACAGCGGAAGAAAGAGTTGCCGCAAAAGCTGTGTTGGCTGAGTTAACATTGGCAGACTTAAGAAACAATCCTGCAGTACCTTATGAAGAAGATGAAGTTACAAGAATTATCCAGGATGCTGTAAATGAAAAAATTTATGGAGAAATAAAAAACTGGACTGTAAGTGAATTAAGAGAATGGATTTTGGATTCTCATACAAGTGGTGATGACATCAAGAGAATCAGTAAAGGTCTTACAAGTGAAATGGTAGCAGCAGTTGCTAAACTTATGAGTAATATGGACCTTATTCAAGGAGCAAGCAAAATAAGAATTAAAAAATTCTGTAATACTGAAATAGGTGGAGAAGGAATACTTGCAACAAGATTGCAGCCTAACCATACAACAGATGATCCAGATGGAATTATGCTATCAACTTATGAAGGGCTTAGCTTTGGGCAAGGAGATGCTCTTTTAGGATTAAACCCAGTTGATGACAGTGTTGACAGTGTTATGAGAGTGTTGCACAGATTCCACGAAATTAAGACTAAATGGCAAATTCCTACACAAATATGTGTATTAGCTCACGTAACTACACAAATGGAAGCAATTAGAAGAGGAGCACCTACAGACTTGGTTTTCCAAAGTATTGCAGGATCTGAAAAAGGAAATGAAGCATTTGGAATAAATGGAACAATGATTCAGGAAGCAAGAGATTTGGCATTAAAACACGGAACAGCGACAGGACCTAACGTAATGTACTTTGAAACAGGACAAGGTTCAGAATTGTCATCAGATGCTCACCATGGTTGCGATCAGGTTACAATGGAAGCAAGATGTTACGGATTTGCGAAAAAATTTGATCCATTTATTGTAAATACGGTTGTTGGATTTATTGGACCAGAATATTTGTATAACAGTAAACAAGTAATAAGAGCTGGACTTGAAGATCATTTCATGGGTAAACTTACTGGAATCTCAATGGGAGTTGACGCTTGCTACACTAACCATATGAAAGCGGATCAAAACGATATTGAAAACTTGAAAGTATTATTAACAGTAGCAGGATGTAACTACTTTATGGCTATTCCTGCAGGAGATGATATAATGCTTAACTATCAAACATCTTCTTATCATGATGATGCTACATTAAGAGAACTATGTAACAGAAGACCTATAAAACCTTTTGAACAATGGTTAGAAAAAATGGGAATAATGAAAGATGGAAAACTTACAGATAGAGCCGGAGACGCTTCAATTTTCTTAAAATAGGGAGGAAAAATCAATGTTATCAGAAAGAGAACTAAAAGACGTAATTGAAAAAATAATAGGTGAAATGAAAATAGACGAACCATCAACAACTGTTGAAGAAAAAGCACCAGTTGTCAGTACAAGCTCAGTTTATATTGAAAGTGGAGATGAGCCACGTGAAAATCCTCATATTGTAAACGGAGAAGTAAGAGATATTGGAAAAATAAATATAAAAGATCAAATGCTTGTGGATAATCCTGAAGATAGAGAAGAATATATGAAGTTAAAACAAAAAACATCTGCAAGACTTGGAATTGGAAGAGCTGGAACAAGAATGAGAACAGAAGTTTTGTTAAGATTAAGAGCAGATCACGCTGCAGCACAAGATGCTGTGTTTAATGATGTGCCTACAGAATTTCTTGATGAACTTGGATTGTTTGAAGTTACTACTGAATGTGAAAGCAGAGACCAATATATCACACGTCCTGATTTAGGAAGAAGAATTTCTGAAGAAGGAATAAAGACAATAGAAGAAAAATGTAAAAAAAATCCAACAGTTCAAATATTATTGTCAGATGGATTAAGTTCAACTGCAGTTGAAGCAAATGCAAAAAATATAATACCTGCATTGTTAAATGGGCTTAAAGGATATGGAATTGAGACAGGAACACCATTTTTTATCAAATATGGAAGAGTTGGAGCAGGAGATCACGTTGGAGAAATTTTAAATGCTGATGTAGTTTGTATATTAATAGGAGAACGTCCTGGACTTACAACTGCAGAAAGTATGAGTGCCTACATTACTTACAAGGCTCGTCCTGGAATTTCTGAAGCAAAAAGAACAGTTGTTTCAAATATTCATAAGGATGGAACTCCATCTTCAGAAGCAGGAGCTCACGTTGCTACATTAATTAAGAAAGTAATTGATGCAAAAGCAAGTGGACAAGATTTAAAATTATAAATTAATTTAATAAAAAAATAAAAATTAAAAACTTTAGGAGGAACAATGAAAGGCGATAGATTAAAAGCAAATGTACTAGCTGTAAGATTAATTCCAAATGTAGATAATGATATGGCTAAAGAGCTGGAATTACCTGAAGGACATAGAAGTATAGGAATTATAACAGCAGATTGTGATGATGTTACATATACTGCACTTGATGAAGCTACAAAAAAAGCTGTAGTTGATGTAGTTTACGGAAAATCATTCTATGGTGGAGCTGCAAATGCGAATACAAAACTTGCAGGAGAAGTAATAGGAATATTGTCAGGGCCTACTCCTGCGGAAGTAAAAAGTGGACTAGCTGCAGCAGTTGACTTTATTGAAAATGAAGGAGCATTCATAAGTGCAAATGATGATGATAGCATTGCATATTATGCACATTGTGTATCAAGAACAGGAAGTTACTTATCAAAAACAGCAGGAATTGCAGAAGGGGAATCATTAGCATACCTAATAGCACCTCCGCTTGAAGCAATGTACGCTTTAGATGTTGCATTAAAAGCAGCAGATGTAAGTTTAGTTGCATTTTTTGGACCACCTTCAGAAACAAACTTTGGTGGAGCACTTTTAACAGGAAGTCAGTCAGCATGTAAAGCTGCGTGCGATGCTTTCGCTGAAGCAGTAAAATCTGTGGCAGATAATCCATTAAATTATTAATTGAATAACCATTGTTATAAACTAGAATTGCCTTGTAAATTTATAGCATTAAATGTTTAAATAAAAAATATTTTTATTGGGCAATTCTAAATTTTTATAAAATTCTTTACGAGT
>NZ_CALHQO010000344.1:0-1432 GCF_938036635.1 uncultured Leptotrichia sp. | reverse complement strand
ATCATAAACATCTTAGAATTTTTACTTCCGAAAATGAAGAATATGAATGAATTGATTCAACGAGCAGAATTTTTTGGATTAAAAATAATTCCGAAAGAAAAACATGTTCAATTTGAATTTGATGAGATTAAGATTTCAGAGCAGGAATTGGTAAAAGCTAATCGGTATAGTGTTAGTTATTTTCAAGACTATTTTAATAACAAAAATGAATCTGTTGTCTTAGATAATAAAAATTTAGTTGAACTTTACAATGAAGAAAAGCTAATTAAAGAAAAAGAGTTGCCGACAGAAGAGGTGGTATGGAAATCCTATCAAGATTTCAAGAGAAATAGGGATGCTGTTCATGAGTTTGAAGTAGAGTTGAATCTTAATCAAATAGAAGAAGTAGTAGACGATGGAATTTACATTAAGGTACAGTTTGGTATCCGACAAGAAGGACTTATTTTTGTACCAAATATTCAAATCAATATGGAAGAAGAAAAAGTTAAAGTATTTCTCAGAGAAACTAGTTCTTACTATGTATATCATAAAGATTCAGCAGAAAAAAATCGCTTTATGAAAGGTAAAACTTTGATTAGGCAATTTAATCTTCAGTATGAACCGCAGTATATGTATAGAAGAATTCCTCTTAGCAAAATTAAAGAAAAAATAGAACAATTAGATTTTCTTATATCTGCGGAAAATAGTTCGAATGATTTTGAAGATATAACAAATGATTTCATTGCCCAAATATCATATCTAGAGAATATGATTGAACAAGTCCAAAATAAAATTGATGATTTAACTAATTTAGAGGAAGTATTGTTGAATAATACGGCAAATAGTTCTAGCAATTTAGAAAATAGTATTCAAGGTAAAAGTTCAGTAGATACAATAGAGAAGGATTTATACATATATAAAGGAAAGATTGAAACACTGAAGGAACAAAATAGAGAAGCAATAAATTTATTTGAAATGTTTAATAAAACAATAAAGAAATATAAGGAAAAACATAATATGAAATCTATTAAGGAAAATGAGATACATTTAGAGTAAACAGTTTCCTAAAAAGTATATATAGAATAGTTTCATGTTCCAATTTGTCACATATTTAAAAATAAGAAAATAACTATATTATACTTGTTTTAGGAGACATTGGATGTTGAAAAGGATTAGAGATTTACGCGAGGATGATGATTTGACACAAGAATATGTTGCAAAAACAATCTTAAATTGTACAAGATCAGCGTATTCTAAAATGGAATCAGGTACCAGGTTAATCTCTATAGATGACCTTATCAAACTTGCAGATTTTTATAATGTAAGTTTAGATTACCTTGTAGGTCGAGTGGATAATAAAGAAGACTATTACTCCAAAAAGTATTAGGTTAAGAAAGCACATTGACAATTGAATAGTCCAAAATGGTACTTTCCTCATTTGTGGAGCAGTTTT
>NZ_CALHQO010000343.1:0-3432 GCF_938036635.1 uncultured Leptotrichia sp. | reverse complement strand
ACTGGGGAGAGAAAATTGCTAGTATCATGATGACCATCAATAGCAAACTTGGTGGGAAAGACTAGGGAAGAACAAAATCGGGAACCAATCTATCATGCTTCCCGATTTTTTGTTATAATAAAAATAGTACTTAAAGTTTAAAAAGGAGGAAAAATTATTATGTTAAAATCATTAAAAAAATCAACAATCATTCTATTTTCATGTATATCTCTAACTTCATTAGCAGCTGCAATTCCAAACGTTTCTGCAAAAAGAAGCAGTGAATATTCTGCTCAGTCTTCACGTGCATTAAGTTCACCGTATAGCACTGTTGCTGATGTCACTATTTCTGGAAACATTGCGACTGTAAAAGAAAGTGGACAGCCATTTACTGGAATTTATGTTGAATTTGGCGAAATTGGAAATGCTCAAGTTGTTAGAAATTATCAAAATGGTGCATTAAACGGGCCTATGTTCATGTATTATCAAAATGGAAATTTACAAAAAGTTGTAAATTATACAAATGGTGTAAGAGAAGGTGAAGATATTGACTTTTATGGAAATGGAAATTCTAAAACTATACGTAATTACAAAAATGGCATGTTAAACGGAAACAGCTTTGACTTTGATGAATTTGGACGTTTAACATCATCTCTTGAATATGTAAATAATGCTAAAAATGGAAAAGAGATAAAAATTTCAAACGGAATTGTCACAAATGAAAATAATTACGTAAACGGACAATTAAACGGTGAAGCAAAATCATATTATTCTAACGGTACTGTTCGTTCAAACGGAAATTACTCGCGTAATTTTAGAAATGGACAATGGACTTGGAACTATGATAATGGTAAGAAAAAATTAATTGAGAATTATCAAAATGGTATAATTACAGAGATTCTTGGATATTCAAGAAATGGATCAAAAGAACGTGAAATGAAACTTGTAAATGGAAATGGAAATTTCACACAGTATTACGACAACGGAAAAATCAAAGTTCAAGGTGCTTTAAGAAATTACAAGGCTTATGGAAACTGGAATTTTTATAATAAAGATGGATATTTAACTGATACACAAGGATTTTATTAAAAAGACTTGATTTATTTTGATTTTAAAGGTATAATATTTATGTAACAGGTGTTTTAAAGGAGAATAAAAGAAAAAAATTTACTTAGAAAAGTGGTGTTAATTATGAAAAAACTATTATTCGCTTTAATGCTTTTTGTAAATATTTTAGGATTTTCAGCATTAAAAAATGGTATTTATTCTGTTGAAAAAAGATACGACGGTAACTGGACTTCATTCGTAAAAATAACAGTTAAGGATGGAAAAATAATCGGTGCCCAATACGACAGAAAAAATCAAAGAGGTGAATTGTTTTCAATGAGCCAAAATTCTTTTAGAGATGTAGCTTTTGAAATTTCAAGAAATCTTATAAATTCTCAAAATGTAAGTTCTGTAACAGGAAAAGATGCAAAAGCAGTATCAGAATTTAAAGAAATGTCAAACTTTTTAATTAATAAAGCCAATAATGGTGAAACTGGAAATTTTAAAATGTAGTAAATATTTACAATTAGAATCTTAATTTTCAAAATTAAAAAGCTAATATAACAAAAAAGGAGTTATCTTCATTAATCTATGAGACTACTCCTTTTTTATTAATTATTTTTTCTATTCCACATCATAAATAAATGAATAATTTTGTTTCACATCTTTACTTAAACTTCTGCCAACTACACACATTTCTTCTACTGATTTTTCAGCTTTTTCTCTTACTTCCTGACTGTATTCCTTTTTTAGATGAAATGCAATATTGATTTCTGTAACTTTAAAAGTTGTTAAATCGACTGTTTTTCCAACTTCTGCATAGCAATTTTGAAAATTCTGGTTATTAGATTCTAATTTTATTGATAAAACTGTCATTGCACATGAAGCTACAGATGCAGCGAGAAGTTCTGACGGAGAAAGCATTTCGCCATTACGGTCTGTCAAAATAATCTCGCTATTTCTGTTATTTTCTATTTTCATTCTAAAATTTTTGTCATATTTTACTATCATTTTATCCATTTTTATCCTTTAATTATCTTAAATTCTATTTTAAAGCATTTAATCCTGCTAAATTCAAGAAGTTCCAAGGCTTGTTATAGTGAGGTTGGAAGAAGAAGTCTACAAATGCCAATTCTTCTACAGTCATTTTATTTTGAATACATACTGACAATGTATTAATTGATTGTGTTAAGTCAATTTTAGAAGTTAACTGTGCTCCTAAAATTCTTCTGCTATTTTTTTCAAATACCACTTTTAATGTGACTTTTTCATAAGTCGGCATAAATTCAGGACGATAGTTGTCAACTGCAATTACGCTTTCAACCTCTACTCCTTCTTGTTTTGCAATTTCCTCTGTTAATCCAGTTGCAGCCATATTGTTTTCATAAATTTTAATTCCTGAAGTACCTTGTGTCCCAAGATGTCTAACTTTATTTTCAAGCAAGTTTATAGCTGCTAATGTTCCCATTCTTACAGCGTTAGTTGCAAGCGGAATATATCTTTCTCTTTGTAATGGATTATAGAATACTGAACAGCAGTCTCCTGCAGCCATAACGTCTTTATTACTTGTTCTCATATATTCGTCAACTTTAATTGCTCCATTTGGAAGCATTTCAAGCTGCCCTTTAAATAATGAAGTGCTTGGCAGGAATCCAACACACATAATTACCATATCAGCTTCATATTCATTTTTGTCAGTAACTACTTTTGTTACATTTCCATTGCTTCCTTCAAATTTAACAACTTTTTCTCCAGTTGCAATTACAATTCCTCTATGTTTAAACGATTCTTCGGCAACATCTGTAAATTCTTTATCAAAATATTTACTCAAAACTCTTTCTTCTGCATCTACTAGCACAACTTCTTTTCCATTATCTCTAAATGCTTCAACAAGTTCCACTCCAATGTATCCTGCTCCAACAACAATAATTTTTTGTGAATGTTTTGCTCTTTCAATAATTTCATTTGAATGATTGTAATTTTTACAAAGCAAGATATTATTTAAATCAATTCCTTCGATTGGTGGAATAATAGGCCAAGAACCAGATGTAATGATTAATTTGTCAAAAGTTTCATTAAATTCAATTCCAGTTTCCAAATTCACAACTCTTATTTTTTTACCTTCAATATCAACAGTCTTTACTTCATGTCTCATTCTAGTGTCAACGTTTAATTCTCTTAATTTTTCAGGTGAACAGTAAAACAACCCTTGAGGATCCTTTACAACTCCTCCTACATACAAGGCAATCCCACAAGACAAGAATGAAATATTATCATTTCTTTCAAATACTGTTATCTCCGCATCAGGATTTGTCTTTCTTAAATTTAAAATTGCCGCTGTACCAGCGTGTGTACATCCAATTACAACTACTTTCATCTATTTCCTCTCCTTCATAATATTCATAT
>NZ_CALHQO010000342.1:0-3263 GCF_938036635.1 uncultured Leptotrichia sp. | reverse complement strand
CTCCAGTTGCCTTATTTATAACTTTAGAACCAGGCCCACTTGCATACATTCCAATTCCATTGTCACCTGTAACATTGATTATTCCTTCATTTTCAGCAACTGCACCATTTTTAGCTGCCATTCCTATTGAATAATTGTTTCCAACAACATCAGATTTACTTATTGTTATTGTTCCACCATTTAAGTTAAAGGCTTTCCCATCTGTTCCAGTTACATAAATTCCGACATTTCCAATACCGTTCTCAAAGTTAATATTTCCATGATTATCAACTCTTCCTGATGAATAAATACCAAAGTTTTCTCTACTTGTTGCATTTTTTGTACTAATATCTGTGTAATTGGCAATTACTCCAAGTTTATCAGCTGAGTATGCGTAAACAGATCTACTTCCTAATCCAACACTTGTCGCACTACTCGTAATATAGTTATTTCCAGTTGCGTTGGCATTTACAATTCCAAATGAATTATCTCCAAGATCAAATTTTGCATTGACATTGACATGAGCATTTTGATTTTCTCCCACCAAATAAAGTCCTACAGCCTCATCATTTCCAGTTTTTATCGTTCCATCACTTAATGCAATATCACCATTTTGTGAATAAATTGCAACTCCACCACTTCCAACTGTTATATCTCCAGAGTTTTCCACTGCATATCCAAATATTCCAACTGTTTTCGCTCCTGTCTCAATTTTAGAGCCTGCATTCGTTTTAATTGTATTGTTTTTTCCAGTTGTATAAATTCCAACATTTGGATTACTTAATGTTGCAGAATCTCCTGTTAATATAATATTTCCACTATTTTCAGTTACATACCCTTTGTTTAATGTATCTGGTTTTGTAAAGATTCCTACATTTTTATCTCCTGTTAGTGAGATTGTTCCTGTATTTTTTACTAATGTTGCTGTTCCACTTGAAACTGACGCATCTAATTTTCCTGCATCGTAAATCATTCCGATTGAAGAATCACTTTCTCCATCAATTGTTCCATCATTTTGCATTATTTCAGAAGTTAATTTAGTTGCAGATGTATTTGTATAGTACATTGCAGCTCCAGATTCACCGTCTAATGTAATTTTTCCAGTTGATTCATTAATTACTTTTGAGTTTTCAACACCGTAAAGTCCTGTCGAATCCTTTCCAGTTAGCGTAATTTGCCCTCTATTAACTACATTTCCGTATTTCGCATAAATTGCAAGCGCATTTTTCCCATTTAGTTCAATCGTTCCTGCTGTGTCATTCATTAGAGTTACTGCTGGTTTTGATACTGTTTTATTTTCTTGAGCCATTGCAACACGACCGTCATCATTTCCGCTTATCTTGTTTTGGTTAATTATTGATGAATTAGAAATTTCCAAAGTATTATACAGATCTGTAGCATTATCAAGATCAACTGCATTGTCTACTTTAACTTCACTTAAATAAAGCATGAAATTTTTATAGTTACTTCCTGTTATAGTTGGACCACCAGGCACAGATGAAATATTCGTATCACTTAAATTCATCTTAACTTTTGAAGCTAAAAACAATCTTGAATCATTTTGCATTGTTAAATTAAGATTTGCAATTGTTCCACTAAAAGTAGTAGCAAAATAACCACTAATATCAGAAGCTCCAAAAGCACCGTAATTTACAGTATTATTATATCCAACCGCACTTCCAGTAGCTGAAGTCGTACTTGGTACATAGTAAAATGCAGTCCCTCTATTAGTTGCATCTGTCCCACCAGCAACTGTTGCATTCAAAGTCCCACTTATTTTAACTTTCCCAGTTCCATTTGTACCATTGTAAAATAATAGCGATTTTTGTCCAGTCGTAGCTGTAGATGTTTTTCCACTTACAACTTCAATTTCTCCATTATTATCAGCAAAATAGTTAATCGCTCCTGCATCAGCCAAAATCGTTCCAGTACCTAATTTTAATGTTCCATCAGAATAAACCCCAATAGATTTGTTATCAGTTACAGTTGCATTAATCGTTCCATTACTACTATCAATCGTTGAATTTTTCCCAACAATTACCGCAACAGTACCTTTGTTATTATCTGACGTATTTCCACCAGTAACACCTATAGTTCCTGTATTTGTTACTTTCCCATAATTAGAAGTTATAACTCCAATAGATCCAGCCGAATTAGCTGTAATCGTTCCAGCATTAGTTCCTTCTCCATAATCAGTCTTACTAGTCCCATAAACCGCCATTCCAATATTTTGACCAGCAGTTATACTGACTGTTTTTCCAGCGTTATTAACAACTTTCGCATTCTTCGTATAAAAACCAATATTTTCCTTTCCAGTACTTGAAATAGAAACTGTACCATTGTTAGTTAATGTTGGTATCACAGTTCCAGTTTTATTCGCACGAAGAGCTATTGAGTAATCTTTACTGCCTTCTATATTTATAGCTCCATGATTTGTTCCATTTATCTCTTCAGAATAAATTCCAAATGAATTTGTTCCTTTTACAGTAATGTTTCCAATAGAAGTATTTTCAAGCGTTGCAGAAATAGTATCTGTCGCCGTAAATGTTTTATCTTTTCCTGAAACATCAACCCAATATTTAGCAGCTTTTACAGCAATTCCACCTGAACTATCATTATTAATATTTATATTTCCTAAATTTTGAAATACTGAGCCTTCAGTTAATTGACTATCATGACCCAGTGCTCCAAAAGCAATACCATAACTATTTGTTCCACCAAGTGTTATTTCAGCACCACTGCTATTTATTGCTACTGTTTTTAAATCATTATAAAAACCACCCGGATAAATTTTATTTAATGCCGCATTCTCTTTACTTTGATAAAGTTTTCGATTAACAATATTTAATCCTACCGACTGACTTCCAGCCATATCAATTTTAGTATTATTTTTCAAAGTTTGAATACTTCCGTGTGCATTTGGTTGCTCTGGTGTCAATGTTAAAGCGACTTGCTTACTCCCATGTCCGATTATTTCTCCATTATTTATCAATGAAAAATCACCAAGTAGTGGATTACCTTGTACCTCTAGACCTGCAGTAGTTTGATTATAAAGATTAATTTTTCCATTATTAGTTACTGATGTTGTTTGTGGTGTACTTAGTCCCCAATCTCCTGCATCAATAACTGCAGCTCTTGTTCCATCTTTTTTTATATTTATAGTTACTCCTGAAGCAATAGTAAAGCCTTTTCCTGGAGCGCCTCCTATATCCATAATTGTTTCTGCTATTCTTTTTCCATTCCAATTCTTCCCACCAGGATCCGTCTGACTTCTTGCTTTTGTA
>NZ_CALHQO010000341.1:0-4470 GCF_938036635.1 uncultured Leptotrichia sp. | reverse complement strand
TCTTTTTCAGTTGTAAAAAAGTCTTTTTGGAATACTTGTATATAGTCACCAAGGTCGGCATTTGCAAGGTTATCTTTTGCTTTGGCTACTGCCGAAGGCGCCTTGTCATAGCCTACAATTTGATAGTGAAACTCACGTATTTTTTTGATACAACTACCAAAAATAAGATTGAAGAGGTTCTCATCAAAATCTTTCCAACGCTCAAAAGCAAACTCTTTGCGGTGTACATTGGCTGGAATATTACAAGCAATCATCGCTGCCTCAATAAGGAAAGTACCACTACCACACATAGGGTCGAGGAAGTCACATTGCCCTTGCCAACCGCTCATTATCAGTATGCCTGCCGCTAATACCTCGTTGATAGGTGCTATATTAGTAGCTGTACGGTAACCGCGTTGATGGAGAGAAGCCCCTGAACTATCAAGCGATACAATCACCTCATTGCGCTGGATGTGAATGTGAATTGCCACATCAGGGTGAAGTACATCCACGCTGGGGCGACGACCTGTAGCGTTGCGAAAAGCATCGGCGATAGCATCTTTAGCTTTGAGAGCTACATATTGCGTATGGTTGAATATCTCGGTTTGCAGGGTTGCTGTTACAGCAAAAGTTTGGCTAAGATCCAAAACTTCCTGCCAATTGAAGTCGTAGAGTTTTTGGTAATACTCTTTTTCGTTGCGGATGTAGAAAGAGTGGATAGGTTTGAGGATTTTTAGGGCGGTGCGCAAACAGAGGTTTGCTTTGTACATAAAGCCCTTATCGCCTTCAAATTGTACGCTACGCACACCTTTAGTTACGTGCATAGCGCCTAAATTGCGAAGTTCGTCAGCCAATATATCTTCAAAACCGAAGAAAGTTTTGGCTACCATTTTATAATTTTTTTCCATATTGCTGGTAATGTTCAACTAACAATTGCCGATTGCTCATCAACAATTATTTTCAGGCGACAAATGTAATACTTTTTTTTGAATAAAAAAAATTTTGACAAGTCGCTTATTACTGACGAACAGTTTATTGATGAATATCAAGTTTTGACAGTTTTTTCAGAAGAAAGCTATAACAGACATGTTGTTTTTCTACACGGTGGAGCTTATGTAATGCGTGCTGTCAAAGCTCACAAAAATATTATTGAAAAATTAGTAAAGAAATTTCATTTAAAAGTTACATTCATTGACTATCCACTTGCTCCAGAAAATACTGCTGAAAAAGCTCATAAAGTATTAATGGATGCTTATAGACATATAACTAATAAATATAATAATGATGAATTTTACTTATTTGGTGATTCTTCTGGCGGTGGCTTGGCACTTGCATTTTTACAAATATTGAAAAATAAGAAAGATTTGCCATTTCCAAAGAAAACTGCGTTAATGTCACCTTGGGTAGATGTTTCAATGACAAATGAAGAAATACCCGAATTTGCTGAAAAAGATCCTCTCTTGCCGCTGAATGGACTTATTATAACAGGAAAACAGTTTGCAGGAGAACTGGATGTGAAAAATCCTATGATTTCACCAATTTATGGAAATATGGATAATCTTGGAGAAATTTTTCTAATTTTCGGAACAAATGAAATTTTATATCCTGATTGCTTAAAATTAAGTGATTTGATGGAAGTTGCAATCGGAACAAGTGTAGAAATAAAAATTGGGGAAAATTTGTGCCACGACTGGATTTTGGCACCTCTCAAGGAATCAGAAGAAACTATTGATGAAATCGGAAATTTTTTTCTGAAATAAAATAAAAAATAATAAAACGAGGAATTTTAATTATGTCTGAAAAAAAACAAAAAAAGAATATAGAAAACAATGAAATTAGCAAAAGAATTGATAAGGAAAAACACGAAGAAATTCTTAAAATTTATAAAGAAATTAAAAAAGGTATCGGAAAAGCTATAGAAGGCTATAAAAAGGCTTGGAAAGGTACAGAAAAAGAAGTATTTGCAGAAATGGCATTTTGTATTCTGACACCTCAGTCAAAAGCAAAAAATGCTTGGCAAGCCATTACAACTTTAGTTGAAAATAAACTGCTTTACAACGGAAAGCCTGAAGAAATAGTAGAATTTCTAAATATTATCAGATTTAAGAATAATAAATCACGATACTTGGTAGAATTACGGGAATTAATGACAAAAGATGGAAAATTGCAGCCAAAAAAAATATTATCAGGAATTGGAGATACTCTTGAAAAAAGAAAGTGGATTTTGAAAAATATTAAAGGAATGGGATTAAAAGAGGCAAATCATGTATTGCGAAATCTTGGATTTGGAGAAAATATTGCCATTTTAGATAGACACATTCTAAGAAATCTTAAATCACTTAATGTAATTAGTGAAATTCCTAAAACAATAACAGAAAAAAAATACTATGAAATTGAAGAAAAAATGCAGGAATATTCAGAATTTTCTAAAATAAAAATGGACGAGCTGGACCTGGTTTTATGGTACAAGGAAGCTGGCGAAATTTTTAAATAATTTTATAGTGAATTCTTTTTTAAAATATGGTAAAATATTATTGGAAAATTATTATAAATGTCAAATTACACATAATTTAACTTTAAAAAATAAATTTATAAATTAAGATTCAAAAAACAATATTAAAGTATTGAAAGGAGAGTGTTTTTTATGACTTCTAATTTAAAGCAATTAAAAAATGATATAAAAAAAAGGTCAATCCTTATCGGAATAGCTGCTTTGCTAGTTAGCTGTGGCGGAGGCGGAGGTGGTAGCGGAGGTTCAACATCAGCTGCAACACCAACTACACCAACCACTCCTGCTACACAGCCTACTACCCCGGCACCTGTAACAAATAAACCAACTGTAACAACAGCAGCATCTGGGTTAACATGGAATGATACAACTCTATCATATAACAAAGATAACCCACATAACAATTCAAATACTGCACTTACAGGTTCGAATGTTAAAGTAGGAATTATTGACGTAGGATTTGAAAACTCAACTTTTTCAGCTGATCTTACACAAAAATTTGGAAGCCGTTTAACAAAACTTACAGTTCCAGGATTCACATCACAAGCTACCGCAAATGATGATCACGGAATAGTTGTCGCTGATCTTGCAGCAGGCGCTTCTAATGGAATTGCTAAAGGTGCCAGCGTTTATGCAATTGATGCAGCAAAACATGAAGCAGACAAAAGAACATACCCTCATGTAACATTAGATATGTACCAACAACTAAAAAATCATGGTGTTACTATTTATAACCAATCTTTTGGAATTGATGGTGTTGTGACAGATTTTACCAGCATTCCAACTTCAAGCCGTTATTATGGTTATCAAATAGGAAATGATATCCTTAACTTCTATAAAAACGAAGTAAATAATGGTTCATTATTTGTATGGGCTGCAGGAAATGACTCATCTGATAGACAACCTACTCTTGAAGGAGGATTGCCATATTTTGAAAATAGCCTTCAAAAAGGATGGATAAATGTTGTTGCTTTAACTTCAAAAGTCGAATCAAAATTGGGAGACACCAGCTGGAATAACTTGACTCCCCTTTCGCCAGCAGGAGTTGCTAAGAACTGGACTGTAACTGCGGTTGGAGATCAAACATTTACAATAAAAGGACAAAATTATGTTGGTGGAGGTTCTTCTTTTGCAGCGCCACTTGTAACAGGAACTGCGGCATTGCTTAAAGAAAAATATCCTTGGATGGATGCTAGCCTAATTCGTCAAACAATCTTATCAACTGCGACAGACATAGGAGCTACTGGAGTTGATGAAGTTTATGGATGGGGACTTTTAAACATTGATAAAGCACTTAAAGGCCCTGCATTATTTGATAAAAGACTTGCACTTGGAGATACTGTAAATATTAATATTCCTAATGGAAGTTATACTTTTTCAAATAATATTTCAGGAGACGCTGGTGTAGTTAAAGATGGAAATGGAGATTTAATCTTATCTGGACACTCTACATTTACAGGACCTACGACAGTAAATGCAGGAAGATTGCAAGTAAACGGTGTTTATTCTTCCTCTATTAGTGTAAGAAGGCAAGCTACTCTTTCCACAAATAATGCTGTAATAAAAAATGATATTACAAATAATGGAACTCTAGAAAACTCTGGTTCAACACAAATTAGTGGAAATTATCAGGCTTTAGAAAATTCGAGGGTTGTATCAGATTTAAATTCTAATATTCATGTAAAAGGAAAAGTTAATTTAAACAATTCAAGACTTGAAATTAAGCCAGAAGAAAATGGTGAAAGAAAATACGTAACAGCTAATGGGACTACACAAAATGTAATTACGTCAGATAACAAAATTGATGGAAACTTTGAAAATGTAGATACTGATGATATGCTAAATGCTAAAATCAACCAAAATGACAATGCTGTTTCAGCAGAAGTAAGCAGAAAAAATGTACTAGACTATGTAGAAAAGATATCAGAATCTGACGAAATGCAGAAAAATACTGCTCAAAACTTGGAAACTGCTTTCCAAAA
>NZ_CALHQO010000340.1:0-5975 GCF_938036635.1 uncultured Leptotrichia sp. | reverse complement strand
AAATAAACTTGAAAATTATATATTTTTAGATAATAGTTTAGGATGGAAATTATTAAATAATAGTGATAAGATTTATATTGGTAAAGATGATGTTCGATATAACTTATTAGAGTTATTTCTGTTTTTATTTAGTATATTATATTTCTGGCTAAAATTATATGGTAAAAAAAGTTCAGAATATTATAATAAAGAAATCATAAATAAAATAAAAAATACTCCTATTCTTTTAGACAGAAATAAATATGATAAATTTTTAACATTATCAGCGATTGGGATTACAATACAAAATATTTGGAAAATAGCAACAATAAAAAGTATTGGAGAAATGAGTTCATCAATTTTGACAAAAATAGATATTAAAATCATAATTTTGTTTAGTTTTTTATTATTCTGCATAATAACTTCTAAAGAAATTTCTGAATATGTAAAAGAATTAGAAAAAGAAAACGATAAAAACGAAGAAATTCCTAATTACAATATTAAAGAAATAGAAAAGTTAGAAAATATAGAACACAAATTAGATAATTTAATTTTTTCAAGAAACAAAAAAGCAAAAAATAAAAGAAGTGGAAAAACTAAAAAGAAAGGTAAACGTTAGACTTGTCTGAGAGTCGTATAAATTTTAGGATTATAACAAAATGAATATTTTTAGTAAAAAAACTAATACTCCTTTTTAGAAAGGATAAAAAAATAAGTAAAATTTAAAAATAATGTATTTACAAGATTTTATAGATTTTTACAAATAAATAAAATTTGTACATAAAGAAAGGAGAGCGAAATCTTTTCAAAAGTTATAAAAGGTTTCTTAAAAAAATGAATTTAAGAAGAAAAAAGTATTTATTAATTGGTATTTTAACAGCCTTTACAATTTCATGTTCCACAATAAAAACTCCTCCACTTGGAGTAAATTATGAAGGCCCATTGAGAGATAGCGATAACGTTGAGTTTCATTATGATTTGACTTATCTGGATAAGGATGGGAATATTCGGTATGACAGGAAGATTTGGGAGGCGACTTATAAGGTTGTGGATGAAGCAAAGGATTATCTGATTGTGGAGATGTTCTTATTTAATGATATTTATAATAAGGATAAAGAGCATTTTCCAGAGTTTGCTAAGGAATATACGAGAAGGCTTATTAAAAAGAAGATGGAAAATCCTGATTTGAAGGTATATGTGCTTTCAGATGAGAATAATAATTTGTATGGGGCTTTTGAGCATCCATTTATTACAGATATGAAAAATGCTGGTATTGAAGTTATAATGGTGGATATTTTTAAGCTTAAGGATACGTTTCCTTGGTACTCGCCAATTTGGAGAACTTTGATAGAGCCTCACGGAAATCCACAGGGGAAAGGATGGATTGGAAACTTTTACGGGCCTATGTGGCCTAAATTGACTTTGAGAAATTTATTGAGGGCATTGAATGTAAAGGCCGATCACAGAAAAATATTTTTGAATGAGGAAAATGTCGTAGTTTCAAGTGCTAATATTCACGATCCTAGCTATTTTCATGAAAACGTAGCAATATCGGCTAATGGCGAAATTACAAAGGATGTTTTGCACGGATTACAGCTTGTGGCTGAATTTTCAGATGGGAAGATTGATGTAACTGAGAAGCAGGAAAATAAAATAAATACCAGTCAAATTGGAAATTTAACGGACAATCAGACAAGTGAGACAAATAATTTTTCTGAAAGTGAAACTGAAAAGCAAGTTAAAGAAATTGAGAATAAGAAGAAAGAATTTGTGGAAGAGGAAACAAGAAGATTTGCACAAACTGGAGAACTTCCTGAAAAAAGTCAAAATTCTGAAAATGAAAATCAGAAAAATGGAGATACGATTACAAGATTTGATGATGAAAATAATAAGTATCAGCTTCAGTTTGTGACAGAAGCAAAAATTGGGGAGCATCTGGATAAGGACATTGACAGTGCGAAAGCTGGGGATGAAATACTTATGGGTATGTATTTTCTAGCTGATAAAGGTATTGTCGATAAATTGATAAAAGCTGCAAATCGTGGTGTAAAAGTTCGGATTATTTTTGATAGAAGCAGAGATGCTTTTGGAATGAGTACGAACGGACTGCCTAACAAACCTGTTTCTAAGAAATTGAAGAAAAAAACTAAAAATAAAATAGAAGTGAAATGGTATTTTACAAATAATGAGCAATATCACACAAAGATAACACTAATCAAAAAAACAGATGGCAATGTTATAATACACACAGGTTCGGCTAATTTAATCAAAAAAAATATACGTGGTTACATAATGGATGCTAATTTTAGAATTTTGACAAATAAAAATTCTAAGCTGACAAAGGATATTTATACATATTTTGATAGATTATGGGAAAATAAGGATGGTTTGTTTACCATAAACTTTGATGATGAGCCAACTACGAAGGCAAGTGCAGATTTTATGTATAAAATCTTAGATGCAGCACAATTAGGATCATTTTAGATGAAAAAATATATAGAAAATATATTAAATTAAAAAATTATAAAAATAAAAAGAATTTGAAAGAGAGGAATGAGAAACGAATGAAAAGAAAAATAATGTTAGTGGTAGTAATTTTAGCTATTGGTATGATGTCAGTTTCTTGCTTTAAAAAGAAAAAGGATGATAAGAAAAATAATCAGCAGACACAACAGCAACAAAATAAGGACATCAATACTGATATTTTTAATCTTGGAGGACAGGCTCAAGGAAATCCGAATATACAAAATTTAACTCCTGAGGAACAGCAAAATTTAATTGACAATCAAATTGATCCTGCAAAAGTTTCGGAAGCATTGACAAAAGCTCAAAATGGAGATAAGGAATCAATTATGTCGCTAGCACAGCTTTATTACAATTTAAAAAATAAGGATAAAGTTAAACAAATTTTGCAATATGGTGTAGATAAAAACTATCCTGAAGCAATTTATAACTTGGCTATGATTTTTAAAGAAGAAGGAAATACGGCAGAAGCAAATAAATTGATTGCAAGACTTCCAAAAGGTTCTACAACGACTGCTGGTAGA
Source organism: uncultured Leptotrichia sp. (assembly GCF_938036635.1). NCBI lineage: Bacteria > Fusobacteriati > Fusobacteriota > Fusobacteriia > Fusobacteriales > Leptotrichiaceae > Leptotrichia > uncultured Leptotrichia sp. The sequence continues at coordinate 2,949 of NZ_CALHQO010000340.1, read as the reverse complement.
CAGCAAATGAGACAAATAAAAATGCGTCCTGGTGCAGAAGCATACAATAGAGGTATTGATTTAATAAAAGCAAAGAGATATAAAGAAGCTAAAGTGGAATTTGAAAAAGCATATAATGCTGGGATAAAGGAAGCTGACATACGTGTGGCACTTTTAAATAAAGAACTTAAAAATGAATCAGAAGCGATGAAATGGTTCCAAAAAGCTGCAAATCGTGGTGTTAAAGAGGCAAATTATGAAATTGGAGCAATTTTATATGATGGTGGAAAACAGACTGAATCACGTCCATACCTTCTAAAAGCGTATAATGCTGGGAATAAAGGTCTTGCAATGCCAATCGCAATGTCATACCATCAACAAAATAATATGACAGAGGCTTTGAAATGGTATAAAATAGCTGCAAAAAATGGAGATAAAAATGCTGCGGCTACTGTTGAAAGAATTGAAAAGGGTGGAGTAGTTGAAGAGAAGAAAAATGACAAACAGCCAAAAACATTCCTAGGAAATGTAAACTCGTCTCAAAGCTTGACAGAAAGCACTCTTAATAACGTAAAAAGTAAAAGTAAGGCAGAAGAAGCTTCAAAAGTTGAAATCAAAGCCGAAAAACCAAGCACAGTTAAGCAACAGCAACCTGCACAAACAGTAAAATCTGACGAAAAATCTTCAGATGTAAATATTGATGAAATTATGAAGAAAAAAGCAGCAGAATACAATAAATAAAAATACAGGAAATAAAAATTTTTTAAATATTGACATTTGAAAAAAAATATTATATACTTGTTTTACAATAAAGTTATTTGAAAATCAAATAAATTATAATACAATTTAATAAAACTTATCAAGAGAGATACAAGGGAACGGCCCGTTTGAGTATCCAGCAACCTGTAATAACAAGGTGCTAAGTCCGGCATATGAATGCGAAGATAAGAAACAATTCTCTTCCTTTCTAGGAAGAGATTTTTTTTAAGTCAAAATATTTTATGCATTGAAATTGGAAATTATAAGTTTTAAGATTGATTGTTGTAAATTAAGTTGTGTTTATAGAAAAAATTAGGAGGAAATAGAATGGCTAAAAAAATTTACTTTACATCGGAATTTGTATCACCAGGACATCCAGATAAAATCTGTGATCAGATTTCAGATTCGATATTAGATGCTTGTCTTGCAGATGATGAAAGTTCAAGAGTAGCATGTGAAACATTTGCGACTACTGGGCTTGTAGTCGTTGGGGGAGAGATTACAACTAAGACTTATGTGGATGTTCAGAAGATTGTTAGAGATAAAATTTATGAAATTGGATACCGTCCAGGAATGGGATTTGACTCTGACTGTGGTGTGTTAAATACTATTCATTCACAGTCGCCTGATATTTCGATGGGAGTCGATACAGGTGGAGCTGGAGATCAGGGGATTATGTTTGGAGGGGCAGTTAATGAAACTGAAGAATTAATGCCTTTGGCACTTGTATTATCACGTGGAATTATTCAAAGACTGACTGAAATTACAAGAAATGGAACACTCACTTGGGCAAGACCAGATGCAAAGGCACAAGTTACATTAGCTTATGATGAAAATGGGAAATTGTTAAATGTTGATACAGTTGTTTTGTCAGTACAGCATAACGAAGATGTAACAAATGCACAAATTGAAAAGGATTTGAAAGAACTTGTTATAAAACCTGTGTTGGAAAAATATAATTTAAATATTGAAAATGTAAGAAAATTCCATATTAATCCGACTGGAAGATTTGTAATTGGAGGGCCTCACGGAGATTCTGGACTAACTGGAAGAAAAATTATAATTGATACTTATGGTGGATATTTTAGACATGGTGGAGGAGCGTTTTCTGGAAAAGATCCATCAAAAGTTGACAGATCGGCAGCTTATGCGGCAAGATGGATTGCCAAAAATATTGTTGCAGCAGGTTTTGCCACAAAATGTGAAGTTCAGCTATCTTATGCGATAGGTGTCGTTGAACCTGTGTCAATTCGTGTAGAAACATTTGGAACTGGGACAGTTGAAGAAACAAGAATTGAAGAGGCTGTTGCAAAATTATTTGACTTAACACCAAATGGAATTCAAAAATCATTAAATTTGAGAAAACCATCATTCAGATACCAAGATTTAGCGGCATTTGGACATATTGGAAGAACTGATATTGATTTGCCTTGGGAAAAGCTGGATAAAGTTGAAGGCTTGAAACAAGAATTAGGAAAATAATTCAAAAATAGGGAGTGAATAAGTCACTCCCTTTAACTTTTTATTCATTAGAATATTTTTCAAAAGCTTTTTCAAATCCAATTGTATAAATATCAAAAAAGAAATTTATATTTTTTTCAGGAATATCGCCTAATGCTCTCATCACATTTTTTGCAAAATGTACAGGACTGTCACCTCTTGCAGTTACTATCTTTCCATCAATTACTGATTCTGCCTTCACAAAATTTTCAGAATTTGTATAATTTTCATTATCCTTTATTTCAGCAAAACTGTTTACAGTATGCTTACAATCATTTAGAAGACCATTAGTTGCAAGGAAATAAGCGGCATCACAAATTGCCCCCACAACTTTATTTGGATTATTCTTAAATTTTTTAACAAGTTCAATAATTGTGTAGTTTGTTTCAAAGCTCTGGTTTCTCCAAGTTTTTCCTCCAATTAAAATCAATCCATCAGTATTGTCTTCTGTGATTTCTTCTAATGTCATGTCAGGCAGAATTTTTAAATTACCCATTGATACTTTAATATCCTTATCAGTTGAAGCATAACTAACTGAACAATTTTGAGTTATATTTTCTTCATTTAATGCCGAAGCCAGAAATGCAGTTTCCCAGTCTGCAAATTCATCTAAAATTAAAAAAACTATTTTTTTCATTATCATTTTGTCCTTTCTTAGTTGTAATCAATTTTCTATTTTAAAACCAAATAAAATTATTCCGTTTTTAATAG
>NZ_CALHQO010000339.1:0-1358 GCF_938036635.1 uncultured Leptotrichia sp. | reverse complement strand
ATGGATTTTGCAGGTGTGATTTTCTTTGGGCTTATGATTACGAAAAAAGGCGTTTATCTGCTTGAATACAATATGAGAATGGGAGATCCAGAAACTCAGGCGGTATTGCCACTTCTGGAAAATGACTTGCTTGAGTTAATAGAAAAATCTTTTGAAAAAAAATTATCGGAAGTTAAAGTTAATTGGAAACCATTACATTCATGCTGCGTAGTAGCTGCTGCAGGAGGTTATCCAGAAAGTTATAAAAAAGGCGATGAAATTACAGGAGTTCTTGACTTTGAAGAAACTGATGATAATAAAGTATTCATCTGTGGAGCAAAAGTTGAAAATGGAAAATTGTTGACTAATGGCGGAAGAGTATTAAATGCTGTAGCTCTTGGGAATACACTGGAAAAAGCACAAAAAAAAGCGTATGAACTTTTGAAAACTATAAATTTTGAAGGAATGTATTTTAGAAAAGATATTGGTGGAAGATTTTAGTAAAAAAATAAATAGTAATAAAAAAGACTGTTTTGAATTTTAAACAGCCTTTTTTTATTGTTATTTATCTTCTTGGACTCCAAGTTTTGATAGCTTTTGCTAATTGTTTCTGATATTCAGGTTCACCTTCCTGAGCAATGTAATAGATATTTCCGTTAGCTTCAATGTAGTACATTATTAATACACTTCCATCATCATATTCTATTGCCACTTGTTCTCCCTCATAACCATTTATGTTAACGCTGCCTTCAAAAATGTTATCTTCAGGAGTTCCTAGATTAATATATTTTTGAATAATTACTTCAGCTGCTCTTTTTGCAGTACCTCTTCCGTTAGTTGCAACAATATCTAAAGTTATAATATTTGTGTTATCTATTGATACTTGTTTGGCTGTAGGCGAAGCATCGGGATCTCCAAATTCATACCAGTTTGTAGGAACAGTTATATATCCAACTCTAGGACTTCCGAATCTTATACTTGAACCTGAATTTCCTTTTGCAAACGTAAATACTGACATCACAACAAATAATGACAGTATAATTTTTCTTAAACTTTTCATTTTAAAACCTTCTTTCTCTTTTCATTTTTAATTAAAACAAATATTAGTTATGTTTTCTCCATTCTAAGCATTCTCCAGTAGAAACTCTTGAGACAGCACAATAACGTTTTGATTCTTCAATAGTATGACCACGTAGCTCTCGATCTGCCTTTTCACTTCCTGCAAGTGCCATTAAACTTGTACAGCTGCTAAATGATGACATTGCCAGAATAATTGTTAAAAGTTTAAAAGTTTTTTTCATAATAATCAATTCCTTTCTAATCTTTTACGGTAAATAATTTTCTATAAAAAGTATACAACAGTTTTTTATGAAAGTCAA
>NZ_CALHQO010000338.1:0-1086 GCF_938036635.1 uncultured Leptotrichia sp. | reverse complement strand
ATAATTATTTTTATTATAGCCTAATTTATAATTAGTGGTCTCTGTAGAATAATCAGTTTAAGTACCCTTTTATAGTTTCTCCGCCAACTATGTTAATATCTATATAACAAGAAGTTCAATTTTCTATTATAAAAGAATTTATACGGAGCTTTATACACTATAAAACCTTAATTTGTATTTTGATAATCTAATAAGCATTTTTTCTTTGTATATTAAAACAGCTAAAAAATTGTATTTAGAAGCATTAAAAGAACTTGGAGTTAATAGATTAAGATTAAGATTGTTATCAGGAAACTCAGATCCAGAAGTAAAGGAAATACAGTTCATTCAAGAGGAATTGAGAACAAAATTAGGACTGGAGACAGATGTTTCAACTGTACCATTTAAAGAAAGATTATCAAAAACTAGATCTGGAGATTATGATACAGTATTGAATACATGGTCGCCAAAATACGATGATGCCTTATCTTATTTAGATAGATGGAAAAAAGATGATAACTTAAATATGAATGTCTGGTCTAAAGCTAAATACAATGCATTAGTAACAGAAATCTCAAAAATACCGTCTTCTAAAGAAAGAGATAAAAAAATAAATGAAGCTGAGAGAATACTGATTGATGAGAACGTAATTTCGCCACTATATTTTTCAGTAGAAAATCATTACAGAAATCCAAAAATAAAAGATGTTGTGAGAAGAAGTGTTACTGGAATTGCAGATTTCACTTATGCACATTTTTAAAAATAATTTTTATATATCTTAAGGAAGAATAAAAAAACACATCTTCATTTTTAAACACAAGTTTTTTCTTAATTTCCTTTAACTGCTTAAATTTTTCATTATTAGACAATTTATCAGCCTTTGTAAAAATTATATAATATTCAATTCCAAAATGTTCCAGCCACTTTAACATTTCCATATCTTCGCCCGTTGGGATTCTACGCAAATCCAGCAAAAGAAATACAACTTTTTCACGATCTGACATAAGATAGCCTTCAATTGTTTTTCCCCAGTTTTTCTTTACTGAATCAGGTACTTTCGCAAATCCATATCCTGGCAAGTCTACAAAATGAATTGCATTATTTATC
>NZ_CALHQO010000337.1:0-2103 GCF_938036635.1 uncultured Leptotrichia sp. | reverse complement strand
CCAGTGCATTTGTCGGCACTTCCACAATATCAAAGCCGTTGTATGTTGCACTTCCCGCTGTTGTTCTCTGAAATGTAACAGTCGCATCGTTTGTAACTTTCACATCATATTTGTTATTTTTCTTTGATGTATTATCAAAAAATGTCGTAAATAGACGTGTATCAAGCGTAAAAATTCTTATTGATGGACTTTGTCTTATGATTTCTCCACTTGAGTCTTTCGCTACCCTGTATCCTGTCTGAGAATCCAGATCCTCCACTTTTCGCCCATTAACAAATTCAGGTACTCCCAGACTGCTGTAATCCCTGTTTTCAAATGCCAGATTATATCCAATAAACGAATTCTTGAACGGAATATCAATCCTGTCATTTCCTACATTAAACTTCTGCACCCTGTATTTTTCATAGATAATTTTCTTCGGACGGCGAATCGTCACGTTATCCTCGTAAACTTTATATATTCTACTTTCATCAGTAGTTGCCGGATTTAAAAATAAGGCATTATAATTTTCGTTATCTCTGGTGTAGTCATACTCGTATTCTTTTTTTCTTATATCGACCTGCTTTACCTGTGCTCCGAAATATAAAGTATTTGTCAGATTCTGATAACCTGTTCTAGGCTGATAGCCAAAAAAATCACTTTCCCTGAACGGATAGTAATTTCCAAAAGTCAGTCCCCATTCCTTTCTCTTGTCGTACGCAACATTCTGTACCCAGTGAATCGTCTTATCATCTCCACGATCACGCATTCCAAGCAGTTCTCCGTATTCATCTTTATCGGAATCAAGATAATCAAATTTTATTTTCGGCCCTCTAAAATCAATTCCATAATTACGTTTTTTCCTGTATGAATTTAAATCTCCCACATATCCTGGATTAATGTCCCGAAAATCTTCATTATCAACCGTTATCGCAACATTATTGTTTCCATTTGTATATTTTATGCTTTTATATAAATCAACGTCTGTTCTACGCGGATCCAAATTGTCATCATCCATAATTTTATCATTTATTTCAGTCAACGCTTTAAGCGCATGCTTATCCTGCGTCCAGTAATATTTCGCATTCAATTCCCCATTCTGCCCAAGCTCCTGATTGATATTCAGATTCCAGAATCCAATTTGTTTGTACTTATCCACAAATTCTGTATAATCATCCTTCAGCTCGTTTCCATTTACGGCATACATCAGATTTGTTGTAATATTCTGATAGTTCAAATCCCATATTCCATATCCAGCATCATAGAACTTCCTGTCTTCCTTTTCCTTCTTGGGAGTATTTCTTACTTTATGATTCCACTTGAAATCCCATTCCTTACGATGATTTCCGATTGGAACGACAAACCTGTTTATAAATATATTTCCTGAATTATTCCCCCAGAAAGCATAGTCGTTTGAGAATTTTATTGCCAATTTCTGCTTCGTACTTAGCTCAAAATCAACAAATCCCTGTGCAAGAGGACCTAAATCATAGTCAAATCCCATTATCCCAAAAAAGCCCCTGTCACTGTCCATTCCAATATACGGAAATAATGTTGCCCTTTGGGTAGAAGGTTTTAGGGAGGTTACATAATACGGCAGCTTAACCCATGTCTTTCCTCCTGCGAAGATTCCGATATTTCTCGCAATAGCCTTTCTGTTGGGATATATTTCCAGCTCTTCAGCATTTATCTTATAGCTTGGATTTTCGTATGGACTCGTTGTAAACCATCCATTTTTTATAAAAATGACCTTGTTCCCTTCAGCCAGCGTCTCCTCGCCACCATAACGTAATTTTATCCTAGTGTCATAACTTTCTGAATTAAATATTTTCGCCAATTTTGTATCCATATCAAAAATAAGGTTATCAGCTTTTATAATTTGAGAACCTTGAGTAAATTCAACATTTCCAGATCCTGAAAGAATGTTCTTGTTGGCAATTTTTTTCAATTTATCTGCGTTTATTGTAAAATCTCCATATTTTACGGTAACATTACCTTCGGTATTTATTTCCTCTGTTTCCAGATTTATTGTAGATTTTTCTGTTTCCAGCTCTATTACTTCCCCTGCGGCATCCAGCCTTCCAAGGAGTATTATGCAAAACAGCAAAATAAACAATCTTTTAT
>NZ_CALHQO010000336.1:0-1833 GCF_938036635.1 uncultured Leptotrichia sp. | reverse complement strand
GATAGAGAAAAAATCAAAAAAAGTTGTATTTTTAAACGATTTTTGAATACTTTCACCCTTTTCTATTTTCAAAATAATTTTTTTCAGTTCCTCATTTAAAATATAACTTTTGGAATTTGTACACATTTTTAAAGATTGAATCAATGGAACATTGGCATCTGTCAAAGAATACATATTTCTAGTAAAATTCAATATGCAAATATTTTTATACATTTGCCCAATCATTTTTGTTTTTAAAAAAATTTTTTCAAAATTCTTTTCATTTTTTTCTTTCCAATTCTTTAATCCAAAAATCAAAAAAATTATGGCAATTAAAATAAAGACACTATATTTATCCGTTATTTTACTAATATTTATCACAATTTGCGTGATTTTTGGCAATTCCTGCCCAATGTCAGAATAAATTAGGACAAATTTAGGTACAACAAACTTTAACAATATAAACACAATTACTAATGCTGTAACTATAACTGTTACTGGATAAATGCTCAAATTTTTCACATCTTTTTTTATTTTCTGATTAAACTCGTACTTTTCATACAGATTCTTAAAAACTATTTCCAAATTTCCAGTTCCTTCTCCGATTTTAATCATTTCCATAAATTCCTTATTCATAGTAATCTTTGAAAAAGCCCTATGAAGAGAAACTCCCTTTTCAATTTGCTGTTTTGTACCAATTATCTTACTTTTCAAATCTCCACTATAATTCTGTGCAACAATTCCAAGTGTATCAATTAGTGAAATTTTACCATTTAATAAATAATATACACTTTTAGTAAATGATAACAATTCTTTTTCATTAATTCCACTTTTATTATTTTTTACAATATTTATCATTTTAATTAATCCCCCCTTGATTAATTACAAATCAATCATTATTTTTTACTGTTTTCCAACGCAACTTTTCCCAATGCAATCGATCCGATAAATCCAGCTTCATCCCCAAGCCCTGGATAAACAACATAATCTTCAATTTTTTCTAAAATTTCCTCTTTTTGAACATAACCGTTTAAAAATTCCAGTACATATTTTCTAATTAATGGGAACAGTTGCTGCTGTTTCATAACTCCTCCACCCATAATTATTTTTTGTGGCGATAAAATTAAAGTGTAATTCACAACAGCCTGAGCCAAGTAATATGCTTCCATGTCCCAAACTTCATCTCTCTCAGCAAGTTCAAATCCCTTTTTACCCCATCTATCTTCTATTGCAGGCCCTGCTGCCATTCCTTCCATACAGTCCTTATGAAAAGGGCATCTTCCTTCAAATTTATCATCTTTATGTCTTTTCAAAAATATGTGTCCCATTTCAGGGTGAGTCAAACCTTGAAGCATTTTCCCATCAACAACTGCTCCAGCCCCAATTCCAGTTCCAACAGTAATATACATAACATTTTTAAGATTTTTTCCAGCACCCCACCAGCTTTCTGCAAGTGCTGCTCCGTTCACATCTGTATCAAATTCCATTGGAACATCATAATGTTTTTTCAACTCTCCTATCAAATCATAATCGCTCCAGTAAGGTTTTGGAGTTTTTGTAATATATCCGTAAGTTTTAGAGCCTTTTACAGGATCAATCGGTCCAAAGCTCCCAACTCCCATCACATCAAATTCCTTGTCTTTAAAATATTCAATAACTTGTGCCATTGTTTCTTCAGGAGTTGTAGTTGGAATATTTATTCTATCAATAATTTTACCATCTTCAGTTCCCAATCCACATATAAATTTTGTTCCTCCAGCTTCAACTGCTGCAATAATTGCCATAATTTCACTTCCTTTTCTTTTTAAATTTTTATTTATATTTTTTTTATAATAACTTTAAATCAAATGACAT
>NZ_CALHQO010000335.1:0-2259 GCF_938036635.1 uncultured Leptotrichia sp. | reverse complement strand
AATTATACTACAGAGATAAAATAAATTTTAAATAAAATTCAAAGAAGTTTAAAAATTATTTTTGCAGTAAAATAGAGGAGGATTGAAAATATTATATGAAAAAAATTGGGATAATACTAATAATAATGCTGGTTATAGTATTTTTGTCAACAAGAACGGGGAAAATAGAGAAAAAATCATTAAGCGGAGTCTCTAAGGAGCAGGCTGTATTAGAGAAGAATAAAGATAAATATAACAAGCATATACGTTTTTACAATAGAATTCTTAATATTGATAAGGGACTACTGTATTATTTTGAAGATGCTGGAATGGATAAGAAGTTTAAAAATATTCAAAATGAAGAAATTACAGCTGATATTGCAATTGATAAAAACTTTATTGATAAATTAAAAGAATTATCTGAAAGTAAAGAAAAAAAAGATGAATTGGATAAAAAAGCGATAGCTATGCTTCCAGTACTTGAAAAAATGTTGCCGATTACCGATGAAATGAGAACATATTATAAAAATAAGCAATATTTGCAGGATAATTATGCGAAAGCGCAAGATTTACATACGCAATTACTTGCAACTTTAGATAAATATAATCAAGTTACAAAAAGTTATAAAGAAGTATTTGAAAAAAAATCAGATGAAATTAAAAAGCTGATGATAAAAGATTATGATAAGAGAAAGCAGTATATTACATATAATCAATTTATGTTCATCGAGGAAGGCGACCAGATTATAAAGGAAATACATAAGCAAGGGCTTGATGCGAGTGACTTTACTGCAAAAGGGAATGCAAAAAAATTCAAAAAATTAGAAGAAAAAATGGATAAAGCCTTCATAAAATTTGAAAAATCTATAAAAAATACAAAACAGCTTGAAAAAGAAGGATATAATCCTGGAGATCATAGTGAATTTATTCAGAAAGCAAATAAATTTAAGCAATCTGTAAATGTATTTATCCAAAGAATAGAGAAAAAGGAAAAAGCCTCACATTCATCTGTAAGTGATAGTTTCTTTGCACAGACTGAGGAAGGAACACCAGAAAATGTACTTGCAAACTTCAATGAAGTAATAAAGGAACACAACAAATTATTAGCGAAAAAAATTAAAAAATAATAATTAAAATTAATTTATGAAAGAAAGATTTGATTTTATCAGATTTTTCTTTTTTTTTACAAAAATATGGTATAATTCTAGTGAAAAAAGTATTAAGGAGTGATAGTAATGAAAAAAGCAGTTATATTTTTGGTAATGGCAGTTGGAATAAATGCAATGGCACATTTAGGAGGACCTTGTTCTGTAAGTGAGAAAAAATGTGTTATAAGAGGATTCAAGGTAGATGGAAATATTCTGAATGAATCAGAAGCTTCTAGTATTATGGAGATTGTTGATATATTGAATAAATATGGCAAATCTGGAACAATTGATGTTATAGGACATACAGATTCTACAGGTTCACAAAAACATAATTTAAAATTATCAGAAACAAGGGCAAAAAACTTTGCAAGATTAATGAGGGAATTTGGGCTGGATAAAAGATTTTCCTTTGGAAAAATAAAAGGTGAAGGAGCAAATTCGCCTGTAGATACAGATGACAGAGTTGAAGGCAGATACAATAACCGAAGGGTTGAAATTCTTTTGAATAATGTAGAATTTGAAACTCAAGAAAACAAGTAAAATTATGATTTTAAAGGAAAAAGATTATGAAAAAATTAATTATACTTTTGATGATAGTAATAGGTATGAGTGTACAGGCAGAGGAAATTAGAAAAAAAGAAGAAAAAATTAATACGAAAAATACTGATTATATTCCAGAACCCCAAATGCTAACTCAGATAAATTTTGGAACTCCGTCTTGTATTATAACAGATCGAAAATGTGTAGTTTATGGATTTAAGGTAGATGGAGAAAAAATAAATAAATATGAAAGTTATGATTTAAAAAATATTGTAAAGGCGCTCAATGCTTATATAAAAAAAGGTTCTCTTGAAATTATAGGGCATACAGATTCAACTGGTTCAAAAAAACATAATCTAAAATTATCTTTGGAAAGGGCAATAAATGCGGCTAAATTATTGCGGGAATATGGATTAGATAAAAGATTTTCCATTGTGAAAATTATAGGAAAAGGTGGGGAAGAACCTATTGATACAAATGAAACTGTAGAAGGAAGATTTAATAATAGAAGAATTGAAATCATTTTAAATGATTTGGAATATAAAGAATCAAGATTTATAAATGAATAAATATCAAATGTATTTAAAGAAAT
>NZ_CALHQO010000334.1:0-3892 GCF_938036635.1 uncultured Leptotrichia sp. | reverse complement strand
CCTCCCATTCTACCCGTTCTTTTCCAATTCCGACTGCGCACGCGCCGTGCGCAGATAGGACACAAGATGCAGTTTCAGCCGCTGCTCCAGTTCCTTTTTGTTCTGCAACATTTGTTAATGCAACAGCCAACATTCTAACTGGCGACAATAATCCATAAGCAATTTGACCAAGTAATTCGTCTCTTGATGGTAATTTAGCCAATGCTTCAACAGTTGACACGTCAACTCTTCCAGACTCTAGCAATCCACCTTTAATTGATAATTTATCTTTTAATTTTTTCCCAAAATCAAAAATTAATTTAGATGGCGCAACTCCATCTTCATATCCTAATGCGAACGATGTAGTTCCTTCTAATAAATCATCAACATTTGTATCAAATCCCGCTTCTTTCAATGCTATTTTAAACAATCTGTTTTTAGCAACGAAATATTCTACTCCTGCTTCTCTTGCAGTTTTACGAAGTTCAGTATCTTCATTAACACTAATTCCTTTATAATCAACAAATACTACCGCTTTAGCTTCTTTTAATTTTTCAACTAAACTTTTTACTGCTTCTAATTTTGCTTGTGCTGGCAATTTGTTTCACCTCCTTATAATAAAAAGCCTCTGAAACAAAAACAATAAGCCCAGAGGTATCATACTATAAAAATATCTATTATTCTAATATCTATTTGTAATAATATTTACCTCGGTAGGGTTTAAAGAACTTTCATTCTACCTACTGTCTTTGGTTATTATTTATATGATTTATGTGTCACAAATCAATATGTATTATTATACAATAACTTTATAAAAAATGCAAGCATCTTTTAAAAAATTATTTTTAAATCACACATTTATCTAAATTACCGAATAGAAAAAATCTACTCGGTAATATTATTTTTTACTATTCAGCTACAAATGCTCCAGCCAATAATGGATCAATTTTAATTCCAGGTCCCATAGTTAATGAGATTGCAACTGTTCTTAAATATTGTCCTTTTGAAGCTGCTGGTTTTAATTTAATAATTTGATCTAAAGCAACTTTAAAGTTTTCTACGATAGCTTCTTTTGTAAAGTCAACTTTTCCAATTGGTAAGTGAATTGATCCTAATTTATCAACTTTAAACGCAACTTTTCCTTTTTTAAACTCTTGAACTGTTTGTTCAACATTTGTTGTAACTGTTCCTGATTTAGGATTAGGCATTAATCCTTTAGTTCCTAAGATTCTTCCTAATCTACCTAATTTAGGCATCATATCAGGTGTAGCAATTACTAAATCAAAATCTAACCATCCATTTTGAATTTTGTTAATGTATTCATCATCTCCAGCAAAATCTGCTCCTGCAGCTAATGCTTTGTCAATATTTTCTCCACTTGTGATAGCTAAAATTCTTACAGTTTTACCTGTACCATTTGGCAATGAAACTGTACCTCTTACTTGTTGATCAGCATGTCTTGGATCTACTCCCAATCTTATTGCCAACTCTACTGTTTCCACAAATTTAGCACTTTTAGTTTCAAAAACTAATTCCAATGCTTCTTCTGGTGTGTAAACTTTCATTTTATCTACTTTTTGAGAAATGTTATTATATCTTTTTCCTCTTTTTGCCATTTATTATTTCCTCCTCTGTGGTAATTGAATTTACTAAATCTCCCACTTGTTTTACTAATCATTTAATTTTTTTATTATAGAATTATATTATCGGTTATTAAAATTTCTTTTTTATTATTCAGAAATTTTGATTCCCATACTTCTTGCAGTTCCTGCAATAATATTCATAGCTGCTTCAACTGATCCAGCATTTAAGTCTGGCATTTTTGTTTCTGCAATTTCTTGTAATTGAGCTTTTGTTATAGTTCCAGCAACTTCTTTTAAAGAGTTTCCAGCACCTTTTTGAACTTTAGCCGCTTTTTTCAATAAATCTGATGCAGGTGGAGTTTTTAAAACAAAAGTAAAACTTCTATCTGCATAAACAGTAATTTCTACTGGAATTACAAATCCCATTTTATCTTGTGTTTGAGCATTAAATGCTTTACAAAATTCTGCAATATTTACCCCATGTTGTCCTAATGCAGGTCCTACTGGTGGAGCAGGATTCGCTTTCCCCGCTTCTAATTGTAATTTAATCTTTCCGATTACTTCTTTAGCCATTTTTCCTCCTTTGTGGTAATTGAATTTGTTAAATCTCCCACTTTTTCTTTCAAATTAAAATTTCGCTAATTATTATTCTTTAATAATACTTTTGTTTTTCAATTTTATTTTTGACTTTTAATAGTCTATTTTTTCTATTTCAGTATGCTCTACTTCTACTGGCGTTAAACGTCCTAAAACTTCAAGCATAACCTTTACTTTACCGTGTTCGTAGTCAATTTCAGAAATTTCTCCTTGTTGTCCATCAAAAGAACCACTTTTAACGTTAACAACTTCACCAACTTCAAAATTAATATCAAATCTTGGTATTCTTTCTTCACCTTCGACATCAATACCGACTTTAGCAAGCAAATCTGAAGCTTCTTCATCAGACAACGGTATCGGATCACTTCCAACTCCTACAAATCCAGTAACTCCATTGGTATTTCTTATAACATACCAAGCATCACTGTCAACACGATATCCTAATCCTAGCTCATTTTCTTCTCTAACAGAAAGCATTTCTATCATTACGTAACTTGGAAAAAGTTTTCTTGAAACTTTTACTTGTTTACCACGCTTTTCTTCTAGCACCTCTTCTTCAGGAACTAAAATTCTAAAAACTCTATCTGTCAAGTCAAGCGACTCTATTCTTTTTTCAAGATCTGCCGCTACTTTTTTTTCATAGCCAGAATACGTATGAATTATATACCATTTTTTTTCGTATACAATTTCATCTTCAATTTTTTCCTTTGTTTCAGTCACTTTACGCGCCTCCTATAAGATTTTTCAAAATATCACTTATCTTTGCCAGCACAAAATTAAATGCTGTATCAAAAAGTAGTGTATATATCGCTATAAATGCTGTCATAAGAATCACAATTACAGTTACATGATAAACTTCTATTTTATCAGGCCAATATATCTTTTTATATTCTTCACGTAAATTTCCCAAAACTTCTTTTAAATTAAATTTACTCATGATTTTCTCCTAGAATTATTTAGGAATTTAAACAAAACCTAAACACTGACTGTATAATCATTTAACACTTGATTAATCTTTATGATATTAATCAAATTGATACTTTCAAAAAAAAATTCCCATAAAATAAAATGGCAGGCCAGGCAGGAATCGAACCCGCAACTTTCGGTTTTGGAGACCGACGCTCTACCAATTGAACTACTGACCTATCTACTTTTATGAGATTATTTAACTTCTCTGTAAAGAGAATGTCTTTTAAGCACTGGATTGTATTTTCTTAACTCTAATCTTTCAGGATGAGTTTTTTTGTTTTTAGTTGTAACATAATGTCTCAACTTAGTTTCAGTGCATTCTAAAATAACTTGTACTCTCATCGTTTTCTATCCCTCCCAATAAAATATTGGTATTACCAGAATAAACTAGCTCATTTATAATACCATACTCTGTATTTTTTGTCAATACTATTTTCTTTACTTTTTTCTTAAAATTGTATAGATGTCAAACATTTGTTACAAAAATATATAAAAAAACTTTCTTATACATTTCTAATTCCTTAGTACTCCTTAATTTACATTTTATGTACTTATATAAATTTATAAAATTCATTTTTTAAGAAGTTTAACAATTGCTTTACTTAATTTATTTAATCTTCTATTATAATTCCACCAAAACGAACCATATAAAATCTTGGATCATGAAAATTAATTTTTTTCTTAATTTTTCTATTCAATTCTTCTTCTGTTGTTCCTAAAACTTCTATCTCATTTTTTTGATTTATAATAAAATAAATTTTATT
>NZ_CALHQO010000333.1:0-1463 GCF_938036635.1 uncultured Leptotrichia sp. | reverse complement strand
GATAAATCCACATTATACAGTCTTTTAAAATGCTCTCTTAATTGTTCAATAGATTTTTCCACCCCTTTACGAATCGCAACAGATGGAACTACAATTATAAACTTTTCAAACCCATACTCCTTGTGCAACTCTAATATCGTACGCAAATAAACATAAGTTTTCCCAGTTCCAGTTTCCATCTCAACTGTAAAATCTCGCTCGTGTTTACTGTAAGCTTTTTCATCAGTAAATAGTCCATTTTTCAACTGAACTTTTTTCAAATTCTGAAAAAGTTTATTCCCTCTAACAATATCAATATTTCTCACAGGATCTTTTTCTGTAAAACTTCTTCTTATTCTTTCAGCATAAATGCTATCCAACGATTTTGGCAATCCTCTAAATAGTTCTACAACAGAATTTACCGCCTTTTTCTGATATTCCAAATTATCATCAAATTGGAATATTATTTTATTTGACATTTCATTTTCTCCTTTTGTTCTGTAATAAAAAAGTCTCGATTATCATTTTTGATAAAAGAGACTCATAAAACCTTTATTTTTAAAAATTATCTAATCTTAGTATCATTGTTTTTAAGTTATTTTCTGAACTGAATTTTTTTATCAGGTTAAATCCATAATTTGAATAAAATCTTATTAATGAACTATTGTCTTCACATTCTAACCATAAATATTTCGTATTTATAATTTTTTTCACGATTAATAATAATTCGTGTGCCAGTGATATTATTTCATCACCTGTTATCATATTTTTATCAGAAATATTATAATTTTTTCCTATCTGTGCCAGCAAAAAACTGTTTACAACATAACTTCCGTCTTTCAATTTTCTTCCACTCTGTGAAAATCTTTTCTGCTGTGTCTTACTAAGACTAAGAAAATTTTCCTTTTCAATAATTAAACTTTTATTTGTATATCTACTCTTAATTGTTAGTTTTTATTATATTCCATCACTTATTTTTCTTTTTTATTTGGATATACAAAAAAATATTGACAAAATCACTAACTAGTGATAAAATAAATTAATTACTAATTAGTGAAATTGTTAAGGAGATGATTTATGGATACAAGCTGGGAAAAAAATTCGGATATTCATTTACAGATTATATTGCAAAAGGCTATTAAGAGCATTAATAATAAAATTGGAAAAGATTTTAGGGAGAAAGGGATTACTGTTTCACAATTTAGTGTTCTAGATGTTCTTTATACAAAAGGTGAAATGCGTGTTTGCGAACTTATTGAAAAAGCATTGTCAACTTCGGGAAATATTACGGTTGTTATAAAAAATATGGAACAGAAAGGCTGGTTATACAAGAAGACTTGCCCAACAGACAAGCGTGCATTTCTAGTAGGTTTGACAGATGAGGGGAAAAAACTATTTGAAACTCTTTTACCTAAACATCGTAATGAAATAAAAAATACCTATAGCATCCTTTCATCCGAAGAAAAACAGGAATTAATAAAAAT
>NZ_CALHQO010000332.1:0-4516 GCF_938036635.1 uncultured Leptotrichia sp. | reverse complement strand
AATCTAAAAAAATAAATTTATATCATTTTTTCAATATTTATGATATTATATAGAGTAAAGAATTAACAATAAAAATAATGAGGTGAAAAATGGCCACAAGATATAAATTTAATTATGGAAAATTTTTTAGAACTATTATTGTACTGCTTTGTTTAGTGGCATTAATAAGATTTGGAAAAGATGTTTTTGAACGTCATTTTTTTAACACTAGGCTTACAGTTATTCCTGATGTTATGAACCTTGACAAGAAGGATGCTGTAAAATATTTGAAAAAAGCTGGGTTGAAAGTCAAAGTTATTAATTCCAAAACAGAAAAAGTACCACTGGATACAGTTTATAACCAAGATCCACGTCCAGGTAAGGAAGTTAAAGTAAACAGAGTTATAAGAATCTGGGTAAATAATGGAGAAGATGTAAAAGTCCCTAATATTATTGGATTAGAACTACTTGAAGCAAGATCTCGGTTAAAAGGGCAAAATATTCAAATAGAAACAATTGATTATTATCCATCTAACCAGAAATATAATACAATTTTAGGAGTTTATCCAAAACCAGGTACAAAACTTGAAATTAACCAAAAAATTTCAATACTGGTTTCTTCACAGCAAATGGTAGATCCGTCAGTTATGCCAAATATAACAGGACTTGACTTAAACGATGCGAGAGAATTGTTAAAACAAATTGGACTTGATATTGGAAATATTTCACGTACAAGTGACCCAACATTGCCTGTAAATACGATTATTTCTACAGATCCTGCAGCTGGAACGAAGATTCAGAGAGGACAGAAAATATCAATTGTGTTAAATACTGGAGCTGCTCCGAAAAAACGCGAAAAATCAACTGAGGAAATTATCAACCAGTCTCAAGAAGAAATAGATAATCAAGAAATTGAGAAAATCATTGATAACACAATTAACAAAATAGATCAGCAAGGTTCTGAACAGAAAAATAATGGAAACACACAATCTCCTCCACGTAATAATACACAAGGTGGCGGAAATAACAATTCCAGCGGTGGAGATAATGGTGACGAATAGCTAAAATAAGAAAAATTTAGAAAGGAGATGGGAGTTATTTTGAATTTTTATTTTAAAATTTCTCCCAAATATTTTTATTAAAGGAAAAGTTATTAGAAAAATAAAAGGATTTTACTATGTTTTGGATGAAAATTCCAAAAATTTGAATGAAGAAAATATTTATGAATGTAAATTACGTGGAACTTTAAAAGTGAAAAATGATAAAATGAATTGTATTATCGGAGACTGTGTAGAATTCGATAAAAAGGAAAAAGTTATTGAAAAAATTGAAAAAAGAAAAAACTTTTTGTATCGTCCACTTATTGCAAATATTGATTTTATCGGTATTCTTTTTGCAATAAAAAGCCCAAATTTTGATTTTATAAATTTTCAGAAAATGCTCTTAAATGCAAACTCTCAAAACATTCCAGTTATACTAATCTTATCCAAGATTGATTTAGTTTCAGAAGAAGAGCTGGAAGAATTTTTAAATAAATTTAGAAAAATTTTTAGAGATACAATTTCTGTTTTTCCAATTTCTACACAAACAAATATCGGTCTCACAAAATTGAAGCAATATATAAATGAAAAATCTGTTGTAATTTCAGGACCGTCGGGAGCTGGAAAATCCACGCTTATTAACACTTTGATTGGAGAAGAAATACTAACTACAAACGATATTAGCGAGAAAACTAAAAAAGGACGACATACTACGATAGAAAGTCGATTTTTTATGCCAGCTCCACATTCATACATAATAGATACGCCAGGATTTTCAACACTTGATTTTCCTAAGCTGGAAGAAAAAAAAGAACTGGAAAAATTATTTCCAGAGTTTCTCGAATTTATTCCTGACTGTAAATTTCGAGATTGCATTCACGTAAATGAGCCAAATTGTGCGATTAAGGAAAATTTAGAAAATGGCAATATTTCAAAAGAACGGTATGATTTTTATCTATACTCGCTTGAAAATATACGGTTTTCAAAGTATACCTAAAACCTGACACTTAATTTAAGAATATTTAATTAAAGAAAAAAGAAAAGAGTTGATTTTTTATGGATAAAAAAATTATAATAGCACCTTCGCTGCTTGCCGCAGACTTTAGTAAGCTAAAGGAAGAAATCACAGAAGTGGAGAAACTCGGAGCAGAATATCTGCATTTAGACGTTATGGATGGAAATTTTGTTCCAAATATCAGCTTTGGAGCTCCTGTCATTTCATCTTTACGAAAACATAGCAACCTTGTGTTTGATGTACATCTGATGGTAAACGAACCAGATTATTTAATAAAAGATTTTGCTGAATTTTCAGACATAATCACAATCCATGCCGAAGCTACAAAGCACTTGAACAGAACAATCCAGTTAATAAAATCTTTCGGAAAAAAAGTAGGTGTTGCATTAAATCCATCTACTTCGCTGGATGTTATAAAATATGACCTGGATAACATTGATATGGTTCTAATTATGACTGTAAATCCCGGTTTTGGCGGACAAAAATTCATTCCTGAAATGATTCAAAAAATAAAAGATTTGCGAAAAATTAACAAAAACATTGATATCGAAGTAGATGGCGGAATAAATGATAAAACTGCTAAGCTGGTAAAAGAAGCTGGGGCAAATGTGCTGGTTGCAGGTTCCTATATTTTTAGTGGAAATTATAAAGAAAAAATTGATTCCCTGAAATAATGTAAAAGTATCTTAAATTAAACTCAAAAATTATGTCTGCTTTATTCAAATCCTAAAATTATTTATCTATCTATTAGATATTAAAAGAGGTTAAATGCAAAAAATATGAAAAAACAGATAAAATAAAAAATTGCAAATAAAAGAAGAAAGGAACAGTTAAAATGTATGAAAAAATAGAAAATCTATTAGATAAATTTTATAAAACATATTACAAAATTGAAGAAATAAATTTAAATCAGGTAATTAAATGTTTAACTACATCTGAGCTTCATATTATTGAAGCTATTGGAGAAAATGAAATTACAATGAATGAATTATCTGATAAATTGGGCATTACAATGGGAACTGCCTCAGTTGCAGTAAACAAGCTGACTGATAAGCAATTTTTAGAACGCTATCGTTCAGATATTGACAGACGTAAAGTTTTTGTAAAACTAACTTCAAAAGGAAAAGTTGCATTAAACTATCACGGAGATTTTCACTCAAACATTCTAGAAAAAATCACAGACGATATTCCGCAAAAAAAACTGGACACATTTATCGAAGTTTTTGAAACAATCGTAAAAAATCTAGATAAAGTCAAAAAAGACATTCAACCTGAATCAATCTTAAATTTTGAAAAAAATGATTTAGTGCAAGTTTCTTCAATCAAAGGAAGTACTGCAATTAGAAAATACCTAAACGAAAAAGGCGTTATGATAAAATCACTTATAAAAATTTTAAATATTGATAAATATTTAATAACTTTAATTGTTGATGGGGATGAAAAAGTTTTAAATATTGAGGATGCAGAAAATATTATGGTTAGGAAAAATACGCTTTAAAAGTTGTAGAAAGGGAGTGAAATATGCTTTATTTAGATGGAATTGGGATTTCATTTTTGATAAAAGAAATAAAAGAAAAAATATTACGATATAAACTGACAAAAATTTTCCAATATGACAGAGTTTCATTTTCACTCTTTTTTGGAAAAAATAACTTAATTTTTCAAGTAAAAGACAATTCAACTATTTTTTATTTAAAAGATGAAAAAGATCCAAATACTGATTTTCAGTCAAAATTTTTATTGTCATTAAAAAAATATCTACAAAATTCAATTTTGATAAATATCAGACAAGAAGGTTTTGACAGGATTGTTTATTTTGACTTTGAGAAGTTAAATCAGTTTGGAGATGTTGAAAAATATACATTAATTATTGAAATTATGGGAAAAGCAAGCAATATTTTTCTGACTAGCAAGGACAAAATTTTGTCTGCGCTTTATTTTACTTCAATTGATGTTGGGAACCGTGTTATTATGACTGGTGCAAAATACACGTTGCCATTTGAAGAAAAAAAGATTTCACCTATATATCTGGAAGCTGAAAATTTTCCATTTGAAACAGAATCTTTTATGGAAAAAATTGAAGGTGTAGGACGTGCTTTTGCACTAGAGTGTTCACAAGATTATGATACTTTCAAAAAATATTTATCCAGCTATAATCCTGTAATGTATAAAATCATAAATCGTGAAAAAATTCAAAAAGTGCTAACTTACAACGAATTTTCTGAATTTAGCCAAAAGGAAAATATAAATTTAGAAAATAGCAGAAAATATTTTGAAACCTTAAATGATGGGTTAAACGCTTATTTTAAAACAACTATTACTTCCAATGTTATTAGTGAAAAAAAGAAAAACTTGCTAAAATATGTTGACTCTCAAATAAAAAAATTCAAAAAAATTGAAAAAAATATAAAAGTTGACTTGAAAAAAAATGAAAACTTTGAAAAATATAAAAATATTGGAGATATTTTGGCGGCAAATATGC
>NZ_CALHQO010000331.1:0-5718 GCF_938036635.1 uncultured Leptotrichia sp. | reverse complement strand
TGGGGGAATTGGAATTATCACATTCTCAACAGTAGTTGTAACAATGATTTCAAAAAAAGTTGGATATTTTACTAAAAAATTGATACAGGAAGATATAAACACAAATACAACATTTGAAATACAAAAATTTGTAAAAAAAGTTTTGACTACGGTTTTTATAATAGAAATTATCGGGGCTGCAATATTATTTTTAAAATTTATAAAAATATTTGATTATAAGACAGCGGCTTATTATGCTATATTTCATTCTATTTCCGCATTTTGTAATGCCGGGTTTGCATTATTTTCAAATAATTTAAGTGATTTTAAAAACAGTATAATAATAAACACTGTAATTCCTGTCTTAATTTTTTTAGGTGGAATAGGTTTTGCAGCAATTCTTAATATTTATCAATATTTTCTAAAAAAAGATAAAAGGCTTACTACTACTACAAGAATAGCTATAAAAATGTCAATTTTTCTAATAATATTTGGGACAATTATAACATTTATCCTAGAATATTCAAACAATAAAACATTAGGAACATTGCCATTTTTTGAAAAGATAGGAGCCGCCTTTTTTCAAAGTGTAACAGCAAGAACGGCTGGATTTAATACAATTTCCATAGCTGAACTGCGGGAACCTACAGTTTTTCTGTTTGTAGTATTAATGTTTATCGGAGCCTCACCTGGCTCAACAGGTGGTGGAATAAAAACTACTACAGCCGGATTGATACTTTTTGGAATAGTTACAACTATAAAAAATAAGGAACATCTGGAATACAACAAGAGAAGAATCAGCTGGAAAATATATAATAAAGCTATGGTTATTGTTTTTATATCAATTATGTATGTTGCTGTAGTATTATTTTTATTAATTTGGCTGGAGGATATAAGAGTTATAGAATTAGGATTTGAACTGGTATCTGCTTTTGGAACGGTGGGATTATCACGGGATTTAACGCCGCAATTATCGAGCATTTCTAAACTGTTAATTATGATTACGATGTTTGTTGGACGAGTCGGGCCACTAACAATAACATTGGCCTTGTCCAGAATGAAAAATCCAAAAGGAAGATATATTTATCCAAAGGAAGACATTTTGATAGGATAAGGAAGAGGTGAAAAATGGCAGGATATTTAGTAATTGGGCTTGGAACATTTGGTAGAAGTGTAACTCAGACATTATATGAAAATGGTAAAATGGTACTGGCAATAGATCAAAGGGAGGATCGTGTACAAAAGGTAATTGATGATGAAATCGCAAGTGATGCAATTACATTGGATGTGACAGACGAAAATTCAATCAGGAAAGTAATAAATGATGACTTTGACACTGCTTTTGTCTGTATTGGAGACAATACCCAGTCCAGTGTATTTGTTACGGTAATTTTAAAGGAAATGGGAATAAAAACTATCATTTGTAAGGCAAAAAATGAATTACAGGGGAAAATTTTAAAAAAGATTGGTGCAACTTCCGTTGTTTATCCAGAAGAAACGATGGCCAAGGAAATAGCACTTGGGGTAATAAGACCCAATATAACGGAACATTTTAAATTTTCAGAAAAATATAGAGTGTTTGAAATAAAAGCACCAAAGGATTTTGATGGAAAAAATCTTATAGAATTAAATTTGAGAAATAAATATGAAATGAATATTATCGGGATAAAAGATGAAAAAGAACTAAATATTATGCCGCTTCCAAATACTATAATAAGAGAAAATAATGTACTATTAGTTATCGCAAATATAGAAAAAATGATGTTATTTGGGAAAAAATACGTTTTGTAGTAAAAAACTTAATTAAAGCCTTTCAAATGTAAAATAAATTGTTATAAGCATAAAAGTATGGTATAATTTTGGTATTATATAAAAAATAAAAGGTTGAAAAAATGAAAATAATGAGATATAAAGGATTGTTTATTTTACTGTTTTATATTATACTTTTTGGGAAGCTGAATGCTGATGGAGAAGTAATAGAACTGAAAACAGAAAAATCTACGATAAATCTAGAAACAGAAGAAATAAATACTGAAGGTAATGTTACTGTAAAATATGGAGATTTTACAATAAATGCAGACAAGTTAAGAAAAATTGCTAATAAAAACATTCTTTCAGGCTCTGGAAATGTTGAATTTATTCAAGGTTCCCAAATTATAAAAGCTGATAATCTTATTTTTGATATGGATACAAAATTAGCAAAAATATTTAATTCAGAAAGTTATGATTCAAACGTGAAATTACGTTTTGGTGGAGAAGAAACATTAGCTGAAGGAAATAAGCTGATTTTTATAAAAAATGGATGGTTTACTACAAGTCCATACGAAAATCCAAGTTATAAAATAAATGCAGATGAGCTGGAGATTTATCCAAATAGAAAAGCGATTGCAAGAAACATTGGACTTTTTGCGGGTGGAAAAACTTGGTTTAAGTTACCATATTATGTAACATCATTAAAGCCATCAACTCAAAGAGCTACATTATTTCCATATATAGGAATGGATAGTGATAGAGGATTTTTTGGAATTATGGGATTTGACTATGATTTAGGTCCTCTTGCACAGGGATTTGTTGATTTTGAATTGAGTACAAAGAAAAAATTAGCATTAAAATTTTCAAATGACTATGCTTTCTGGGGAAATAATAAAGGAAATATATTTGTAAACAGATTTGTAGTTCCAATTGGAAATCATAGGAAAGAATGGGATTTCAAATGGAATCATAAGGTTGTAAATACTCCAA
Organism: uncultured Leptotrichia sp.; assembly: GCF_938036635.1. Classification (NCBI taxonomy): domain Bacteria; kingdom Fusobacteriati; phylum Fusobacteriota; class Fusobacteriia; order Fusobacteriales; family Leptotrichiaceae; genus Leptotrichia; species uncultured Leptotrichia sp. Next base: position 2,997 of record NZ_CALHQO010000331.1, on the reverse strand, counting down.
AAAAAGCTAAGGAAGATAGAAAATTTTATGATGCAGGTTACGGAATATGGAATCTAAATTATCAAAATATTACAACAAATCTTATGTATGCCATTAATGGAAATGAATTAAAGGATGATTATACAGATTATGTAGATAAATATAGCTATATTGGATTCTGGGATTTTAATATCAATCAGGAACTTGGACAAAATGGTGAATTTAATGCAAAATATTACTGGACACAAAATAAGCATGCACTTAAAGCCCTGACGGAGATAAATGACAAAATTGTAGAAGATGATAACTTAGATCCACGAAAAACAGACGTTGATTTATATAGAAGCATAAAATATACAAATGGTAATTCAAATGTTGCAATAACAATTGACAATGAGGATTTTCGTGATATTAATCCAGGATATATTGGAGATTTGAATTCTTATAGAAAAAAAAGAAGTTATGGAATTGATTTTAGAGGACCGAAAATAAAATTGGATTATCTAGATTCTGATAAGGATGAATACGGAGAACTTCTTGGAATGCGTGACCGAGGTGAAGATAACACAGTTCACTGGGTTCAGAATATTGCATATGACAAAAGAAAAGAATGGGGATTAACTTTTGGAAACTATTATCCATTTAGAGAAAGCGATTTCTTTGGATACCAGCCTAAGACAGGTTACCAAAACTTGACAAATACTCTTTATTTCGGTGCACAAGTAAAGCAAGTTGATATAAGAAAAAAAGAATACGAGTATGATTACACGCGTGATAACGAAAATTATAATTCATTATTCTTAAATTCTGCAACAACTGATGAAAGTAGAATTTATAAAATATATCAAGATAATGAAATAATTCGTCGTCCTAAAAAAATACTTTATGAAAAATATAAATCTCAAAGATTTAATGTAGGTAATGATAGAATCGATATACCATTAAAAAATTCGTTTATTGGTTATAATTTAGCATTTGAAAATCGTGATTATAGCAGTTTAGGAGTTCCTAAATTTAGAAATGGACGAAAAGTTGAAGATTTAGATTCACAGACTGGCTATAAAGTTGCAAGAGATGCAAGCGGAAAAGCTATAAAGCAAAGTCCATCAATACGAATTTTTACTCTTGACACTAGACTATACACTACATTATTTGATAATACATCGAAAAAAAATAATAAATATGATGTAAAAGTTACAAATGATGCAACAGTTACTTTCCAAAGAACGACAGCTGGAGGAGCAATGTATGATGGCTTTGACATTGTAGAAGTTCCAACAAATGCACTGGGACTGAGAGATGATTTTAAATATCAAATTGGAAATGTAACATTTAATTATAATTTAACAATGAGAGACGATAGACATTTTAAAGATGATTGGCTAAAGAATAGATATGTTAGAAATTATTTTAAGGCTGATATTGCAAATAAAAGATTTGTAAGTTTTGATTTTGAAAATAATGAAAACTATGAATTTAAGGATTTTAAATCTGATAGGAATTTTAATAGAGAAATTCAATATGGATATGTGTCAGATGCTGGGGATAATTTTTTATATAGATTCGCAGATAAAAATAAACAGTTATTTCCATATAACACAAGTCTTGGATGGAATCAGAAAGTTTATAAGGAATCTTTAAAGGAAAGAACTTTTGGAGTAAACTTTAATGAATGGGGATTTGAATATACAAATTTAGTAAATAAAGCAAATGACATTTATGGAAATGTGGCAACTTTTGGATTGCCTGCATTAAAATTAAAAACTAATTATCATAGATTGGGATTTGTTTACGATACTTCAAAAATGAAAAATAAGAAATTTGAATCAGATCACTATTTTAGAATAAATTTTGGATTTGGTAAAAAAATATACAGAGATCTTAATAATACTCCGATTATTACTTCAGATGACAGATATATTCGTGGAAATGACTATACGACAATTGGTTTTTTGTATAAATATGAAAATAATGCCAAACCAAGATATGCAGCTGATTTAGAGAAAAAAGAAAAAGAAAATAATAGAGAAGCTGAAATTGATACAACTGAAAATCAGATAAAAAGTACAAATATGGTAAGAAATTCAAACACGCAAGAATTTTCTATTAATAATGCCAACAAAAATTCAATTGATAAAATTTTGGTAAATAGTGATGACAGATTATTTTTGAGCAGTGAGGAAGAAGAAGCATACAAGAGTTATGTAGAAGAAGAAAATTATCGTCAAAATAAATTTAGCTTAAATGATTTTAATGCAAAACTTCAAAATTTAAGAAGTCATAAAAAATATTTCCAAATTGGAATGGATATGCAAATAGACGGTTCTGATGCTGCTAATCCTAGTGGAATGAAAGGATTTGACAGAATTAATGACTTAACCTTTAAAGTGGAAGCAGGATATCTAGAAAAAATGTTTGTAAGGTATGCTTTCATAATGGAACGGCCTGACAGAATTTATAGAAATAATGCGACTCGTAATAGTACATTTGACTTTAGAAAACATGAATTTGAAGGAAAATATATGTTTTCGAATGACCCTGATAAACCATGGTGGGTTGGAGGAAAAATTCAATATGTACAAAATGGAGCTTCTAAAGCTTCCGATCCTGAAATTTATGAAAGTTCATGGTATGCAAGAAAAGTTAATAAGATAACTTTAGGAATGGCAACTTTATCTCATAGATTTGAAAATGTAGAATGGGAAATTGGAGCAGGAATGAAGTGGGATAAGCCAAGTAATAAAAAATTAGGTTATTATCCAGTAGTTTCATTAAAATTTGGAGTAACACCATTCCCAGAAAAGAATGCACAGTTTAAATATTCTGGAAAAGGATTTGAATTCGGAGCAGGATTATAAAGAATTAAGCAATGAAGTGAACATTAGAAATATTGGTAAACTAGTATTTTCTAATGTTTTTTCATATTTAAATTTTTATATTTATATTCAATCCACTTAAAAGTCAAAATATACTCAAACCTATTTTAAATTAAACTGCTAAAATTATATAAATTTAAGG
>NZ_CALHQO010000330.1:0-2279 GCF_938036635.1 uncultured Leptotrichia sp. | reverse complement strand
TTCATCTAAATTACATTATATTTATATCAGATAAATAAAAAAAGAGCCATTTAATTTCTAAACAGCTCAATTTTTTTTATGCAAGTCCAAGTGTTATAAACCTCAAAATACGTCTAAATAAAGACAACTGCTTATAATCATTCTGTGCCACAATATCAACAGTTCCTACAACCTTGTTATCATTTGACAGAACTTCAAGTTTACCTATTACATCTCCTTTGGAAATTCCTTCTTTTTCAGCTGAGACTTGTAAATCTTTTACTTCAAATTTATAATTTGTATTATCAATCTGGTAGACATTTGTTGTTAAAACACCTTTTATTTCTTTTGCTTCAGCATTTTTTACCTTAAACTTTTTATTAATTTCCTGTCCTGCCTTGTAAACTGGTATCATACGTTTTTCCAGCTGTGTAAATTCCTGCTTCTGATCTTCCGTTCTGGCATCGTCACTCTTATTTCCCAATGTGACTGAAATGATTTCAAGATTTCCTATTTTACTTGATACTATTATATTGTATCCAGCTTGTGCATGAAATCCAGTCTTCAGACCGTAAATTCCAAATTGATCCAAAAGATGATTTCTATTATTATAAACAACATCTTCTCCTGCTGAATTTTGCAGCACCAATTCTGATTCTTTCATCCAAGCACGTAATCTTTCATCTCTTATAGCTCTTTTTCCAAGCAAATACATGTCATAAGCCGTTGAAACATCCATATTCTTTTTTGTCATTGAAGTTGGAAGACCAGCTGGAGTATAATAACGGGTATCATTCATTCCAAGTTCTTTTGCCTTATCATTCATCAATTTTACAAAATTATCAAAATTCCCTTTTCCTATGTGATATGCTACTAAATATGCAGCATTATTGGCTGAATATATTATCTCTGCACGAAGTAAATCTTTTAAAGTATAACAATCTCCTGCTTTAGCATTTAGCCAACTTCCACCCATATTTACTATTTCAGGAGTAAAGCAGACTTTATCATCAAGTTTTGCATTTCCTCTATCAATTTGTTCAAGTGCAACTAAAATATTCATAACTTTTGTAAGTGATGCTATAGGATGTTTTTTTCTTGACATTTTATCCTTTAAAACTTTTCCATCTTCAGTTGCAATAAATTTTATTACTTCGCCATAATAGTGAGAAACTCCTTCATGCTCATGTTCTATAGCTTTTACGACTTTTTTCTTCTGAACAGCCTTTTTAACATTTTTTGCTGATTTATTTTCATCAGTTTCTTCATCTTTTTCTTGAATGCTATTTTTCTTTGAATTTGAAACGTTTTCATTAAAATATTCGTGTTTTCTTTTTTTATTATGTCCTAAATGCTTTTCTTTTCCTCTTTTTGTTGCCTGTTCAACCTCATCATACTTGTTATCAGTCGAAACATTTTTCTTTTCTTCCTTAATGACAGGATTACTTTCCTTAGAAACAGTCCCGCCATTTTCCTGCTCTCCTTCCGCATAGGCTAAAATTGCAAATAATGCAATTACTCCAAATATCAAAACTCTTTTTACCCTTTTAACCATTCTTTTCCTTTCTCCATTCATATTATAAAATTATTTATTATTTTTCAAATTATCTAAATTATACTTACAATATTCTCTAATTTCGCATATATCACACTTTGGCTTCCTTGCAATGCACTTATCTCTTCCATGTAAAATCATGTAATGCGAATATACAAACCAGTCTTTTTTGGGAATAAGTTTCATAAGTTCCCTTTCTATGATTTCAGGATTATCATTTTTCACAAATCCTATACGGTTTGACAGCCTTTTAACATGTGTATCAACAACAATTCCTTCCCTAATATTCCACAGCTCCCCAAGGACAACATTTGCAGTTTTTCTTCCAACGCCTGGCAATTCTATTAATTTTTCAAGTTCCTTTGGAATTATATCATTATATTTTTCTAACATCATTTCAGCATTTAACTTTATATTTTTAGCTTTATTTTTATAGAAGCCTGTTGATTTTACATATTTTTCTAATGTCTTCAAGTCCATTTTTCTAATATCTTTCGGCTCTCTTACTACTTTGAAAAGCTCTTTTGTAACAATATTTACACGAGCATCAGTACATTGAGCCGATAAAATTACTGCTATCATCAGCTGGTAAGGTGTTTCAAACTCTAGTGCAGCTTTTGGGCTGCCAAACTTTTCTTCTAATATTGGGAATATTTTTTTCAATCTTTCCTTTTTTGTCATTTTCTCTCCCAAAAAAAATTTCTTTCAAAAATTAATACTGTTAAAATTTATCAATTATATATTT
>NZ_CALHQO010000329.1:0-5676 GCF_938036635.1 uncultured Leptotrichia sp. | reverse complement strand
TTTTTAATGTCTCTTAATAAATCATTATATAATTCAGATGCTTCATTTTGGTAAATAATTGTAGGATTATGACCTGATTGAGCTCTCCATCCAATAGCAGATTTCAATGTATCAAGTGAATCAATATGTTTAACCCAATTTACATCCATTGACAACAAGAAAGCTTGACGAAGAATGTTTATTTTTGCTTCTTCTGAATGATTTTCTACAGATTTAATAATTTTATTTTTTGAAATACCCATTGATTCAGCAAAAGTTTCAAATTCTTTACTTGAGGTAGCATCTAAAACTTTATCTCTAGAATGATAGAATCTTGACCTTTGTTCATTTATAACATCATCATATTTTAAAGCAGATTGCCTAGATGAACTCATTAAACCTTCTAATTCTTCTTGAATACTATAACATAATCTTTGTATTTGTTTTGGATTTGTTAATGGAGATTGAGCAATTAATTTGAAAGTTCCAGATGTTTTTGTTTTTAGGAAAATAGAATCATCTCCAGACAAATGAGTTTCAATAATACCTCTTGCACCTTGCCTTGATGTTCTACCTTTTAATTGATTATCAATTCTAGATGATTCATTGATTTCTGTAATAAATACAACTAATGGTATTTCAGGGTCTTCTGTTTTAATGTCAGTACCTCTACCTGCCATATTTGTTGCAATTGTTATAGATCCTTTCTTACCAGCTTTTTCAATAATTTCAGCTTCATTTTTATCTTGTTTTGCATTTAATAATTTAAAATTCAATTTCTTTTCTTTTAGTACAACTATCACACAAGTGATAGCCATCTTCACCAATCGCTTTTATTATTATTGTATATTCTATCGGACTATCATCTTTCCCGCATAAAGCACACTTACTTTTTATTCCTTCTTTTTTTAAAAATTTTAATGATATGTCTATTGCTTGTTGTATATCTTTTGCACTTTCACCAATTTCTAGTTCTATATAATTTTCTGTAAAATTTGCTGATTTAAATTTTTCAACATGTTTTTTTAATCTTTTAAACAATTTTTCTATTTTCTCTTGTTTAAGAGCCATGTCTATTTTTTCGTTATTAAGAAACATCATATCTTTATCTTCCATTTTACGTATATCTACATTTAATATTATCACATAATCTCTACCATCTTTTTTTATACTTATATAAAATTCATCTATAATTCCTTCTATTGATTCTATACTACCTATAGCAGGTTCAGAGAATTTTTCATTTACATATTTTAAATTATATTTTTTATTTACTTCTTTTAATATTTCGTCCATTTCGTTCTTTTTGCTCATTATTCCTCCATTTAAATTTTCTTCAACTCAAAAATCACAATCTCAGGCTGTGCAAAAAATCTAATAAACATTTCAAGAAAAGCCCCTCCTAATCCTGAAGTAATGTATATTTTATGACCATTATATTCTTTCATTCCATATCCATATTTCTTCTTATCCTTTATCGCCGACATAATAATTTTTCCAAAGAAAGTAACCTGTCCTGCATGTGTATGTCCAGCAAGTGTCATATCCGCTTTTTCCTTCTCATTCTCTGTCATTTCCTCGAAATATTCAGGATTATGAGTCAAAAATAATACAAAGTCCTCTTTTTTCAATCCTTCAAGAGCTTTTTTCGCATCAGGCTTTCCGTGCCACAAGTCTGTTACTCCTGCGATATATATATTTTCATTATTAATTGTTATTTTCCTATTTTCATTTACGAGCAGATTAAATCCAAGTTTTTTCATATTTTCAGCCGTTTCTTCTGCTCCTGGATACTCATGATTCCCATAAATCGCATATACTCCAAGTTCTGGAATCTTTATATCCTTCGCATCCTCATAAAACTTAGGAATATTTTTCTCCCAAGTCGCATAATCTCCCCCCAGCAGTATTATATCCTTCTTCTGTGCATTAATCAGCTCAATCGCCTTTTTCTGCTGTTTTTTATTATACCGTGCCATCGTATCATACTGAAAATCAGCTACAAACAGCACTCTCTTTCCATCAAACTCTTTTGGCAAATCCTTAGACTTTATCTCAATCGTTTTAATCTTTATATTTCGATATTCATAATGCGAATATACTAAAAATACTATAATTAATCCTAAAAAAACATATAAAATCTTAAGAATCCAACTTTTTCCTTCCATTTTTTCTCCTTATTAGTAAATTTACCCCTAACCCTATAAGAAATATTACATCCAATGAACCTATATAAGTAAAATAGCCATAAACAATAAATATGATGAATATTCCTGCCTTATCATCTCCAAGCGATGAGTCTGAAAATATACTCTGTACCCATACTAAAAATATCAATATTTTTATTACTATTCCAACTATTGTCAAACTTATCAAGGACTTTTTCCCTATTCTCGCTTTTGCATAAAAATATGATAAAAATATATTAAGCAAAGCCAATACAAGATAACCTATTCCAAAATACGCATCTCCACCAATTTTTAAATTTCCTAAAACCGATTCTCCTAACCAAAACAATAAACTTGATACAAGAATATTAAAACAAAGCAGATAAAGAAAATATGAACTTCTAAGAATTATTTTTTTCATTCTTTCTCCTTCTAAATAAGTTGAACAATAATCCTAAATAAAAGTATAAATTTAGCATTCCCATATACGCTCCAAATCCGAAGAATATAAGATATAAAACAGCTCCTCCTGCTCCTGCATCCTCTGTTTCAGGAATCGACATAAAAAATCCAAATATGCAAAAAAATACTATTACTTTTATCGCCACTATAACTAATGGCGGAATTAATAAACTTTTCTTACTGACTTTTATTTTTGAAATTAAGTAAGCCAAAATTACACAAATTATAATAAAAACAATCTCCATTAGTGAAAATAAGTTTTCTAAAATCCATTCATTTTTTATATTCAAACTTGTTAAAAATTCATAAATACTATTATTAAACCTCATAACCGCCAAAATAATGTCAAAAAATGTTAAAAACAACAAGTAGAATAACCAAAAAAATCCTTTTTTCATTTTTATTTACCACCTAATTTTTTATTTAACTATTTAAGAATTTTAAAAATATTTTACTCATTAGGATTATCATCAAGAACTATCGCACAAATAATATAAGCCAGTAGACCTGTTCCTGCGAAAAGAACCAAAACAAGCCATACTATCCTCACAATACTTGAATCAATGTCAAAATATTCTGCAATTCCTCCACATACACCTGTAATTTTTCTATCTTTTACTGATTTGTACAATTTATTTTTCATAATATAAAACTCCTTATTTTATGTAATTATGACCTTAAAAAAATATAAATCAATGTCATAAAAATTGAAACTATAAAAAAGCCAAATACTTTCCAATATCTATAATATAAAGCTTCACACAAAGCATATAAATTAAAGAAAAGTAATGATAAAAATAATAAATATTCTTTTTCTTTAAAGAAAGATGCTATTCCTGTTATAAAAAACAAACATCCACTTAAAAACATCAACATTACTTTTACTTTAAGTTGGAAAATTGTGATTCCTTCAGGTAATTCTCTATGCTGTAATTTAGCCTTCATTATTTTTTCTTTCCCAAAAAGGTAATATCCATTTGTCATAATTTCTATTAAACCGAAAATTACAATTATAATTTTAAATATAAACATTTCTCCCCCTTTTCTCATTCATTCACAAATTCCTTAACTTTCTCAAGAAATTTCCTCCTATCCTCATCTTTACCTTTTGCCTTAAAACTATAATGAATCCATTTCGTTTTCTTTATCCCAATTCCACCAAGATTAGCCTTTTTCATCGTAATCCCAAAACCTGTTATATTTAACAAAAATTTTGGTGCTGTAGCAGTTGTAATCATTTTTGCTGTTTTTATATTAGTCAAAAGTCCTTTTATTCCAGTTTGTGTACTTTCATAAGCAAATCCTTTAGTCATAACTTTGTCAAAAAATCCTTTTAATATTGCAGGCATTGACATCCACCAAATTGGAAATACAAGTATCAATTCATCAGTATTTTTTAATATTTCCTGATATTTTTTCACTAAAGGATCAATACTTTTCCCTTGTGAATACAAAGACAATTCTTCTTCTGTCATTACAGGATTAAATTTATCCTTATTCAAATCTATAATTGTATATTTTTCTTTTGTTTCATCAAGTTTTTCCATTACTTTATCTAAAATTGCCTTGTTAAAACTTCCATTCCATGGATGTGCAAAAACTATTGTTTTCATTTTAAAATTCCTTCTTTCTGTAAATAATTTCTATAAAATCTAAAAATATATTTATTTTAGAGCCATCTGAAAATTACAATTTTTTTCTTTTAATCAAAATATTATTTAATTTCTATCTCAACTTCTTCTCAAAGTAAACACCGCAATTTCAGGCTTTGCAAAAAATCTGATAAACACTCCTTTCACAGCTCCTCCTACTCCAGAAATAAAACTCATAATGTGCATAAATTAACGCTAAAATAGGAATTAACAAAAAAATTCCTATCATTAAAATCAATATCTTTTTCATTTCTACATATCCACTTCATTATTTATTTCAAACAATATTTTTTGTCTTTCAATTTCATTTATCAATTCTTCTTCACTAGGAAGATAATTTACATATTTACTTGCAAAAAGATTTTTATTATCATTCAAGACTGAATATTTTATAACGGTACTATCTGTATCTGTACAAAGAAGAAGCCCTATTGTTGGATTATCATTTTCCTGTTTTTTCAAATCATCGTACATTCTGACATACATATCAAGCTGTCCTATATCCTGATGTGTTAATTTTCCTGTTTTTAACTCTACTATAACAAAACATTTCAAAATATAGTTATAAAATACCAAATCGATATAAAAATCTGAATTTTCTGTACGAATATGCTGCTGCCTTTCCACAAATGCAAAACCTTTTCCAAGTTCCATCATAAACTTTTGAATATCGTCTGTTAATGCTTTTTCCAATTGACTTTCAGTATAAGACATATTTGCCGGCAAATCTAAAAACTCCAAAACTACTGGATTTTTTATAAATTCTTTTGCTTGTAGTTTTTTTGTCTTCTCTTTCATTTCATTTTCAACAATTTTTTTATCAATACTTGCAACAATACGATTATAATAAAGTGTAGATATATTTCTATCCAAAGTTCTTACAGACCACATATTTTCTGCTGCTTCCGTCAAATAAAATATTCTGGCGTTCTCATCAGAAACTCTTAAAACTTTTTGAATGTGTGTCCAAGTTAATTTGGAAATCAGTGATTTCCATTTTTCATAATCTGAAAATAGCACATAAAACTGTCTAATATTCCGAATATTTCTTTCACCAAAACCTTTTCCAAATTCTTCTGTCAATTCTTTTGATAAATTTTTGATAATTTCTTTCCCGTATTCTGCTCTTTCTCTTCCACTCTGTTCTTCTTCTACAATTCGTCTACCGATTTTCCAATATGCTTCCACCATCGCCGAATTTACAGCGGTATATGCTTTTTGTCTAGCATTTTTAAGTATTTTCTTTATTTCATTAATGTAATTATTTGATATTTCCATCAAAATCCCCTCCCTTTTAAAATTACTTATTATAAAGTCTATTTATCCCATTAATATAAGCCTTTATACTTGCTTCAACTACATCCGTACTTTGTCCTCTACCAATAAATCTGTTTCCATTTTTCTCGATAATCACA
>NZ_CALHQO010000328.1:0-2155 GCF_938036635.1 uncultured Leptotrichia sp. | reverse complement strand
TATGAATTTAAGAGCCATGTCTCCAGAAGCTACTCCTCCATATCCTCCACCTTCTACAACTGACACAAAAACAATCTGAGGATTATCAGATGGAAAATATCCCGCAATCCAAGAGTGGTTATCTACAAATCCTGAATTTTGTGCAGTCCCTGTTTTTGCTGAAACTGGATAATTTGGTATATATAAAACTTTAGCTGTTCCACCTGGACCACTTACCGGCAATCTCAAGGCATTTTGTAATAGTTTCAAATTCTTTGGACTTACCTTCAATTTTTTTATTACTACAGGCTTATTATTTTCAACTTTTCCTGAATATGTCACAAATCTGTCAACAACCGTAGGTCTTAATTTTACACCATTATTAGCTATAGTTTGATAAACTGAGGCAATTTGAATTGGAGTTGCCAAAACATATCCTTGTCCAATTGACATATTTATCAAATCTCCAGGCAGCCATCTCTGATCCTGTTTCTTCTTAAATCTTTTCTTCTTCCATTCAGGACTAGGCAATGTTCCTGTCAATTCTCCAGGAATATCAATTCCTGTCTTAGATCCAATTCCAAATTCCTTTGCATATTTTACAATATTGTTAATTCCAGCTTTTTGTGAAAATACATAATAATATGTATTTACAGATTGCTCTATGGATTTTGCAAAATTGGTAATTCCGTGTCCAGATTTATGCGAATCCCTAAATATTAACTTCCCGTATCTGTACTGTCCAGTTGAATTTACAGTAGCATAAGGAGAAATTCCAGATTCCAGTATTCCCATTCCCGTTACTGCTTTAAAAGTCGATCCTGGCGGATAAAGTCCAGCAATTCCCTTATTAACAAGCGGCTTTGCCTTTGAATTTACCAGTTCAGTCCATTGATTATCAGGTATTCTCGAACTTAATAAATTCAAGCTGATTTCAGGATTACTTACAAATGTAATTATTTTTCCAGTTTTAACTTCCATTGCAATAAAAACTCCACTTTTACCTGAAAATGCATCTGTCATATATTTTTGCAATTCCATGTCAATTGACAAGTAGACATTTTTTCCTGCAACACTTTCTGTTGCCTCCACTTGCCTTATAACATTTCCTTTAGCATCAACTTCAACATTTTCCCTACCGTCTTGACCTTTCATTTCCTTGTCGTAAGAACGTTCAACACCTTTTTTACCAATCAGGTCACTATTTCTATATCCATCCTTTTCCAAATCCTTGAATTCCTTTTCACTAATAGGCTTTACGTATCCAATAACATGCGATGCAAGCGCATCTTCAGGATAAAATCTCTTATTATACTCCACAATGCCGATTCTGTCATTATTAATTTTTTCAATTGCCCTTAATGCCACCTGCTTGTCTAAATCTTCAATAACAAGTATCTTTTTATCAGTTCCCATTCTTTGCTGCTTATAAAATCTATCTATAAGATAGTCAACCTGATATCCTGTAAGCTGGCTTATAGTATTTATATCGCCCATTGTTTCCTTAATCCGTTTTGCCACAGCCTTACGTTCGTTAGCAAGCCTAGCATCCATCTGTTCTGGCGTCATTCCCTTAACTTCCTTTAAAAGTTTCAAGTCATTTGGATCTAACGTATATGTATGCATATGAACCAGCTGATATCCTGTTGTATTTTTAGCAAGCAATTTACCTTCCCTGTCGTAAATTTCTCCACGTGTAGCCTTTATTATATTTGTTCTAATTCTATTTTGCAATGCCTGTTCTGCATATTGTGAAGCCTCTAATATCTGCAATGTAAACAGACGTGCAATTAATATTAGAAAAACAGCTCCGACAAGAATAAGAAAGGCAATAAATCGTACATTTTTCTCTTCTTTATCTAATTCTCTCATAATTTTCCTCCTTATAACTGTTATCTATTCTGTTTCCTCGTTTCCTTCATTCACGCCATTATAAAAATCATCCAGTCTGTAGTAATCTCTGGCATCTTTACTAAACACGCTTATAACTATATCTCCGGCATCAATAAGAACCCAGTTAGCCTCCTCAAGCCCTTCCACATTTTTCACATTTTCAAGGCTTTTCTTTATATCAGCCGCTATCGCTTCAATATTTCTAGAAGAACTCCCAGTACACAATATTGAATAATCAAAAAATGGCGATTTTCCTCTCATATCATACACTTTTATATCCTGT
>NZ_CALHQO010000327.1:0-1936 GCF_938036635.1 uncultured Leptotrichia sp. | reverse complement strand
CAGATAACTCAAGAAAAATTTATGAAAAAGCTAAAGAGTCAATACCAGGTGGAGTGAACAGTCCAGTTAGAGCGTTTCAGTCGGTAGATAAAGAATATCCAATTTTTATTAAAAGTGGAAATGGAAGTAAACTTTATGATGAAGACGGAAATGAGTATGTAGATATGATAGGTTCTTGGGGACCGATGATATTGGAACATAATTATTCGAAAGTTCTGGAAGTTGTGAAGAAAGAGCTTGAAAATGGGACTTCTTTTGGGCTTCCTACGAAAAAGGAAGTAGAACTGGCAGAACTTGTAAAGAGCTGTTTTCCGTCAATCGAGAAATTAAGATTGACTACTTCGGGGACAGAAGCGGCTATGGCAAGTGTGAGAGTTGCTCGTGCATTTACTGGAAAAAATAAGATTATAAAATTTGAAGGATGTTATCACGGACATTCAGATTCATTACTGGTTAAGGCTGGATCAGGGCTTTTAACATTTGAGCATCAGGATAGTAACGGGATTACTAAGGGAGTTGTGAAAGATACGATAACATTGCCTTTTGGAGATTTTGATAAATTAAAGAAAACTTTGGAAAATGATGATGATATTGCGTGTGTGATTATTGAGCCAATTCCGGCAAATATGGGGCTTATTGAAACAGAAAAGGAATATTTGGAAAAAGTGCGTGAAATTACAAAAGAAAAAAATGTGGTGTTAATTTTTGACGAGGTAATTTCTGGATTTAGGGTTTCATTAGGCGGTGCTCAAAAAGTATTTGGAATTACACCTGATTTAACTGTTCTTGGAAAGATTATTGGCGGTGGCTATCCAGTTGGTGGATTTGGTGGAAAAAAAGAAATTATGAACTTAATTTCGCCAGTTGGCAATGTTTATCACGCTGGAACGCTTTCTGGAAATCCAATTTCAGTTGCTGCAGGGATAGAAACAATTTCGATTTTGAAGGAAAATCCTCAAATTTATGAAAATGTAAATAAAAAAACGGAAAATTTAGTAAATAAAATTAATGAATTAATAAAAAAATATGATATTCCAGCAAGCGTAAACCATTTTGGAAGTCTTTTTACAATATTTTTTGCAAAGGAAAAAGTGAAAACTTTGGAAGATGCAATGAATACAAATGATGGATTTTATAGCATATATTTTGATACAATGCTTGAAAATGGAGTAATTGTGCCACCTTCAAAATACGAGGCACATTTTGTTTCTTATATTCATAATGATGAGAATGTGGAAAAGTTGTTGAAGGGTGTGGAAAAAACTTTTCAAAAAATTGCTGAAAAATTAAAATAAATTTGTAAATAGAGGAATATATATGGAAATCATAAAGAGTAAAATTACAGGAGAAATTTTATTTGATACAATAAAAAAAATAACGGCTTTAGATAGAAATAAAATGAAAAAAAAGGAAAATGAACTGAATTCATTGCTAAAAACTCCAAAAGGACTAGGAAAACTGGAAGAACTGGCAATCAGGCTTGAGGGAATGAGCGAAAATTATAAACCTTGCAAAAAAATGGTGCTTGTAATGGCAGCGGATAACGGTGTGGAAAGAGAAAAAGTCAGCAAATCCAAAAGAGTAATAACACAGTATGTAGTGGAAGCAATGTTAAATGGCAAATCATCAATTAATGCTCTCTCAATGGCTTATAATGCTGATGTGAAAGTGGTAGATCTGGGAATTGATGAGAGTTCGGACATAAAAAAAGAAATAGATTTATCGGGAATTATTAACAGAAAAATTATGAAATCAGGTACTAATAATATTGCTAAACAAGCCGCAATGGAGTATGAAGATGCTGTGAAGGCTATAGAAACTGGGATTAAAATGGTTGACGAGTTTGCAAGAGACGGATACAATTTATTTGCAACTGGAGAAATGGGGATTGGAAATACTACGACTAGTAGTGCTATTTTAAAGGTTCTAACAGATT
>NZ_CALHQO010000326.1:0-4089 GCF_938036635.1 uncultured Leptotrichia sp. | reverse complement strand
AAGATTTTAAGTTTAATTATAATGTTTAAGACAATAAATTAAATTATTGATAAGGAGAAGAAAAATGAAAATAGCTTTTTTACGTCCAAATATGGGGGGGAAACGTTCCAATGATGCGATAGAGCCGCTTGCTTTTGCGGTGCTTTCGGGGCTTACGGATAAGACTAGACATGAGCTTATGCTGTTTGATGATAGGATTGAGGATATTCCGATGGATCTTGAGGTTGATTTAGTTGTAATTTCTACGTTTACAATGACGGCTAGACGGGCTTATGAACTGGCGGATAATTATAGGAAACGTGGAGTTTATGTGATGATTGGAGGGTATCACGCCTCGCTTATGCCTGATGAGGTGCAGGAACATGCAGACACGGTTTGTGTGGGAAGTGGAGAAGTTACTTGGAATGAATTTTTGAACGATTTGGAAAATGGGGTGCCGAAAAAGAGGTATGAATGTAGAAAATTGCCAGATATTAATAATGTTGTTTATGATAGGAGCATTTACAAGGGGAAAAAATATTCTTTTGTCGTGCCAGTTCAGTTTGGGCGAGGCTGTATGCATCAATGTGAATTTTGCACGATTGGGGCAGTTCACAAAGGAGATTTTCAACATAGGGATGTTGAGAATGTGATAAATGAGGTAAAGGAGATTTTTAGAACAAATAAAAGGGCGAAAATTGTTTATTTTGTGGATGATAATATTTTTGCCAATAAGAAAAAAGCTCTAAAACTGTTTGAAGAATTGAAAAAACTGAAAATAAAATGGGCTTGTCAAGGCAGCATCGATATTGCAAGAGATGAGAAATTGATAAAATTGATGTCAGAAGCAGGGTGCATTGAAATGCTTCTGGGATTTGAGAATATAAATATAAAAAATATTAAGAAGATGAAAAAGGTTGCAAATTACAAGTTTGACTATGAAAAAATCATTAATATTTATAAAAAAAATAAGATTCTTGTACATGCAAGCTATGTAATTGGATATGATTATGATGATAAAAACTGCTTTGATGAAATTTTGGAATTTTCTAAAAAGCATAAATTTTTCCTTGCAGGCTTTAACCCGGCATTGCCGATACCAGGAACTCCTTTTTATGAAAGATTAAAAAAAGAAGGTCGGTTGCTTTATGAACGATGGTGGCTGGATGAGAACTTTCGTTATGGGAAAGCGTGCTTTGAGCCGTATAATATGACAATTGACGAATTTGAGGCTGGAATTTTGAAGTGCAAGGTGGAATACAACAGACATTCGAGTATCTGGAAAAGGCTGTTTGACGGTGCTGCCAATTTTAAACATGCCCTTGTATTTCTTGCTGTAAATTATATCAATCGAAAAGAAGTTTATAACAAAAAAGGAATAAAATTATGAGAATAATGCTTGTTTTAGCAAAGGATAACATTTACAAATACAACTCGATTCACAAAAGAAAATATTATCCGCAAATTACGTTAATAACGCTGGAATCACTAATTGACAGAAAATATAACGCTGATGTTGTTATTGTGGATGAAGGTGTGGAAAAATGGGATGCTACTTCTAAAAAATATGAAAACGAAAAATTTGACTTAATTTGTATTTCTTCGGTAATTTCAGGATCGAAAAGGGCAAAAGAGATTGCCAAGTTTTGGAAAAGTAAAGGAGCGTATACATTAATTGGCGGGCATTATGCGACAGCTTTGAAAGAAGAGGCATTACAATATTTTGATACAGTAATTACTGGAGCTGCTGAAATTTCATTTCCGATGTTTCTTGAAGATTTTACAAATGGAACTCCAAAAAGAGAATATTTTAATCTTGTTGGAAATGATTATGAACCGAAGCCATTAAACCGAAAACTTTTGAAAAATAAAAAATATTTTAAAACTATCCTTGTATTTGTTTATGTTTAGGGTTTTCGCATATTACTCTTACTTTTCCGTGACGTTTAACAATTTTACATTTGTCACAAATAGGTTTTACTGAAGCTTTTACTTTCACTAAAAACCCTCCTTCCAACTGTTATTTTTTTCTATATACAATTCTGCCTCTTGACAAGTCATACGGAGAAACTTCCACCGTAACCTTATCTCCTGGCAAAATTTTTATATAGTTCATTCTCATTTTTCCTGAGATATGTCCTAAAACTTCGTGTCCATTTTCAAGCCTTACTTGAAACATTGCATTTGGTAATGCTTCGATTATTTCACCTTCCAGCTCAAGAACATCCTGTTTTGCCATAAATAATCACCTCGGATCCTTTCTATTATAACAAAAAAATAACTAAATGTCCAGTTTTTTTAACATTTAATTTTTATAAAAATTAAAAAACAATATACATTTGATTATTTACCTTATCATAATACAGTATTTATCGTATTTTGTCAATTATTTTTTATTTTACAGTTATTTTTATGGATTTTTCTAATTTTTTACACTCCTAAAAATTCTATATCCAGCATTAATTTCCAGAGTTTCACAATTTCCAAAAATTTCTTCCAATTTTTTCTGTGTACTTTTTGCTCCATGTTTTGTCTGAATCACACAATAAAACTGACCATCTTGATTTAAATGCTCAAAACTTTGTTCATAAATTTGAAAAATTGTCCGCTTTCCAGCTCGAATTGGCGGATTAGATAAAATTACATCAAACTTTTCAGAAACATAATCGAATGCAAATGATTTTCTTACTTCAAAATTATCATTTTCATCTTTTACAACTCCATTTCTCAAAAGATTTTCCCTTGTAAGCTCCAAAGCCCGCTCATTCACATCTGATGAAACAGTTCTAACATTTTCAAAAAAAGACTTTATAACAACTGATACAACTCCGTATCCACAGCCAATATCCAGTATATCAAACTTTTGGCCTTTCTTATCTAAATTTTCTCTTAAAAACACTTTCAGCATGACATCCGTTCCAAAATCCACCTTCGTCTTTGAAAATACCCCATTATCTGTTACAAACTCAAATTTTTTATTTTCTATTTCATATTTTATTATTTTTCTATCCGACTTTACTTCCTGCTTTTCTGAAAAATAATGGCTCATTATCAATTTCCTCCTAACTTTTCTATTTTTTATTCTAATGTTTATTTTATCACTGAATTTCAATTATTCATAATACTCCCCTGCTGTATTATTAAAATCACTTTTACCTTTCAACACTTTTACTATATCCAAAAATAAATCTGTAAACGATGAATCAGTATACTGTACATTTTCTCTTATATATCTTATTTTTGTAACGCCATTTTTAATTTCATATACTCTTATTGGCTTATAATAAGCATATCTATCAGTTATATAAATTCTTGTTGTCTTTTTTTCATCTCCAACCAGCTTCAAATAATTTTTAACTTGTTTAACCAGACTGTTTAATCCTTCGCCGTTAACTGAATATCTAACTGAAATATCAATCACCTGATCAATTTCACCAGAAAATTCCTTTACATCAAAATCATCATCATACTGTCTTGGTTTTTTAAATTCTGTAATACTTACCGAATCTATCATAGGTAACTTTTTTATTATTTTTTCCATCTCTTGCTTATCTTTTATCTTGGAAAAATATGAACTATATACAATATTACGTGGTTCCCAGTAATAAATTGTCATAAAATTGACAAACTTTACAGATTGAAAAAATATTAATATCATAAAAAAGATAGATTTCCACTTTCTTCTTTTTATTTCTTG
The DNA here is from genome assembly GCF_938036635.1 of uncultured Leptotrichia sp. Taxonomy (NCBI): domain Bacteria; kingdom Fusobacteriati; phylum Fusobacteriota; class Fusobacteriia; order Fusobacteriales; family Leptotrichiaceae; genus Leptotrichia; species uncultured Leptotrichia sp. The sequence goes on along the minus strand of NZ_CALHQO010000326.1, from coordinate 413 downwards.
AAAAATTAGTATTACCATCTGCACGGATAACAACAAAATCAAATAAGCGATAACAGCTATATTAAATCTTTTATTCAAATCCCTATAACTCGAATATTTTATAAAAAACATTATAAAACCAGCAACAAAACTTGTTATGTACTTATTGCCTTCCATTTTTATTCCATCTACGCAAATTAGAAAAAATATCCCTGTAATAATTACCAGCAGATATATTCCTGTAAGTTTTCCTGATTCCCCATTATTCAGCAACATAAAGAGTTTTCACATTAATAGCAAATATCCCAAGTACCAGTATGAAATACTTATTTTATTCATTATGAAATTCTCCCATTTTCTTCATTTTTACTATTATAACATATTTTTCACAGTTACATATCCATTTTTTATCTTACAAATATTTTTTCAAAACC
>NZ_CALHQO010000325.1:0-1913 GCF_938036635.1 uncultured Leptotrichia sp. | reverse complement strand
ATACAATATAAAGTATCATTTATTTTCAAATTTTTTAAAAAATTAGTATTTGAAGATTACATTTGTAGATTTTGGTTTCCCTATTTCTTTTTTCTCTTTCAAATAATCTATAAATATTTTTGTATCACTTAAATGAGTGTCTGTTCCGCGTTTTTGAGCAGTAATTTTCCCTAATGTTGTGTAACCATCTTTTCCTTTGGCTATATAAGAGTTTACAGCTAACATGTAGGATTTTTTAGCGTCAATTGGTACCCATTTATTTGCTTTAAAGTCAAATACTTCTATTTTTTTGACCCTTGTTCCAAGTTTTCCTTCTTTTGTGGCTTCGTATCTGATTCCTGCACCATAAGGGAATGCTCCTGTTGAACCTCCGTTTAGTACATAGTCAATCGCATCTTCTAATGTCTGTTTCACTTCTGCACCTGTAATATCAGTTATAAATACTGTATTTGAAGTGAATGGCAATAATGAATATGCTAAATCATAAGTGAATACACCAGGATTTAGTGTAATTCTTACATTTCCCGCATTTCCGATTACAAAATCAACATTTCCAGTTCCTGTATTTCTTAACTTATGTAAAACTGATTCAGCTACAAGAGTTGTTGCGAAAGAACCGTCCTTATTGTGTTCATTTGGTACTCTGTTGTCTGAACCTCCTGGAATTTCTTCTGTAATTTTACCAACTGTACGTTTCCCAAGTTCTGTTTTTTCTTTTTGGTATCTTTCAAGAAGTTTTGCTAAAGCTGGATCATTTTTGATGGCAGCTATATTTTTATTATTTTTTATTGAACTTAAAATTTCATTTTTTTCTTTTTGATCTAATTGAACTCCTTTTCCTTCAGCATTTTTCACTTCAAAAAAGTCATCTCCAATTAAAACTTTTGGAGTTGGAATTAATTCAGTAATTACTCCATTTTTATCAAATTTTGCCTTCATTTGTCCTAATAAATATGAATAATTCCATGCTTCTGCAATATAAACTGGATTTCCATTAGGAGAATTCACTTTTTTAGGATAACTGTCTGCTTCTGGAACTAACCCAAATTGTTCAAATTCTTTTCCTAAAAGATAGTGAGTATCCCCAGTTATAATTAAATCTACACCGTCAACTTTTTGTCCAATTTCAACATTTTTTTCATATCCTGCATGAGATAATAATATTATTTTATTTATTCCTTTACTTTGTAATTCATTTACATATTTTCTTGCTGTTTCAATTTCATCTAAAAATTTGATATCATCTCCAGGACTTGATGATTCCTTAGTCTTTTTCACAACATCTATTCCTATAATTCCAATATTCTGACCACCAATATTCTTTATCATATACGGTTTCCATTTTCCTTCCAGAATACTTCCTTTATCAGGAACAACATTGGCTGAAACTACTGGTATTTTTAAAACATCTAGAAATGATTTCAAAAATTTGTTCCCATCGTCAAATTCATGATTTCCCAATGTATAAACGTCAAAATTTATTGCATTCATAAGTTCAGCATCGGCTTTTCCTTCAAATAACGTATAATAAAGTGTCCCTGTTACAGCATCTCCTGCGTGTAATACAAGAGTATTTTTATTATTCTGTCTAAAATTTTTGATTGCCTGTGCCACTCTTGGAAATCCTCCAATATGTACCGTAACAGTCTTTCCATTAAGTTTAAGGGGCATTTTTTCCTCTTCAAGATGCGAATGATGGTCATTAATATGTGCCACATTTAGCTCAAATGCTCCAGATGAACTTTGGCTGTTCGCTTTACGACTAGTCTTTGCCTCCAAATTAGCTGCTGAAAATAACGCTAATGTCAATCCCAATAATAATAATTTTTTCATAATTTTTCCTCCTTAAAAAAATTTATATTTATTAATATAATTATAACTTGATTTCCAAAAAAAAACACTAAAAAAAATAA
>NZ_CALHQO010000324.1:0-10141 GCF_938036635.1 uncultured Leptotrichia sp. | reverse complement strand
GATTGAATGATGTATTTAAAAATATTTATGTAAATAAGATGAATATATTGACAATTGATATAAATAAATATAAAAAAATGGATTTAGTAGTTGTACATGGGAAAAAGGGTGGAAAATCTAATTCAAAAATTATGATTAGTTTATAAAAAATATTTAACTGTAACTTAAAGGACAAAAAAATTATTTTTTATAGATGAGAAATAACTTTTTTAAATATTGTTATGTTATGAAGATTTTATAAAGAATCAAGGACGAGCAGAAAAAGTTCAGAAATAGATAGTATAAATTAAAAGAGAAAAAATAAAGCAAGGAAAGAGGATGTAAATCTTCTTATTCCCTGCTTTTTTTCTTTATAAAGAAGTTAAGTAGTCAACTAGTTCTTTTTCAATTTGTGCATTAAACTTTCCAATTCTAAAATTGTATTTAATGTCTTCAAAATTTTCTGGATTTTTATCCATTTCCTTTTTTACTACAGCTGGAAATTCATTCCAAAAAGTATTATATTTTCCATCAACATATGAAATCAATGTAGGTATTTTAATTCTTTCATCTGTATCTGGAAAAAATTCTTTGGCAGTTTCTCTTGAACGATAGTCAATTTTTATTTTGTTGTTCAAGTCACTGAATTTTTTTAGGAAAGGGATAGTTGCACGGCAGTCTGGGCAGTAAACCTGTGCTACTGCAATAATTGTAATGTCTTTATCTATATTTTTGATAGCTTTTTTAGTTTCTTCAGATAAAGAAATTTTTTCTATAATTCTTAATTGCTTTTTATCTTCTTCTGCCTCAGTTACTTCAAATTTTAAATAATCTTCAAATGTTCCCATATTTTTCACCTCACAAATTTATTTTTATTTCTTTTAGTATTGTATCATTATTGTATGAATTTTTGCAAGTTTTTAAAATTTTAATTCAAATTTTTGGTGGAATGTGTTAAAATCAATATAGGAGGAAATTTTATTATGTATAAAGCTGTTGTAAGTGATTTAGATGGAACACTTTTAAATGAAGAGCATAAGGTTAGTTCATTTACGAAAGAAACAATTGAATTATTGCTAAAAAAAGGAATAAAATTTTATATTGCAACTGGACGTGGGTACACTGGTGCAAAAGAGATAATGGATGAAATTGGCTTTAAAATACCACTAATTACATCAAATGGCGCTAGAATTATAGATGAAGATGGTTTAGAAATTTACATCAACAATATTGAGCAAAAATACGTGGATAAAATTTTTTCAATTGACTATAAATCATTTGACAAGGGAATAATTTTAAATGGATTCTCAGGCAATCATTGGTACGTAACAGAAGATGCCAGGGACTATTTTTATGCTCAAAAGCCGAATAGAAAGCAATATCCGGAACAGATTGAATGGGAGGACTTTGAAAAACTTGCCTTTACAAAAATATTTTTTTTAGGCAAACACGAAAAACTGCTGGAAATAGAAAAGGAAGTCCGGAGGATAACAAAGGGAGAAGTCAATATAGTATTTGTAAATGAAAAAAGTCTGGAAATTTTTTCAAAAGACTGTGATAAAGCTGTTGCAGCAGAATTTTTATTAAAAAGAGACGGATTGACATTACAAGAAGCTGTTTCATTTGGAGATGGATTTAATGACTATGATTTAATAACTCGAACTGGATTAGGGTTTGCAATGAAAAATTCGATTTATTTATTGCTTGAGAAATTGACAGATACAGAAGTTATCGAAAGTAATGCAAATGATGGAATGGCTAAGAAAGTAAGGAAAATTTTTAATCTTTAAAAAAGTATTTTATGAATAAATAAGAGAGGGAAGGTAAATAATGAACAAAGTAGCATTAGTTGTAGATGATACATCTTATATTAGAGAAGATATAAAAGATATTTTAGAGGAACAGGGATACAAGGTATTTGAAGCAGGCGATGGATTGGAAGCTGTGGAAATGTATAAAAAAGTAAATCCTGCAATCGTAACAATGGATATAAATATGCCAAGAATGCATGGATTAAAAGCCACACAAGTCATCACGGATTTTGATAAGGATGCCAAAATTATGATTTGCAGCACAATGGTTATGTTCCCAAATTATATGAAAATGGGAAAAGAAGCTGGAGCAAAAGCATTTTTATCAAAGCCTTTTGATGAAGAGGAATTTATGAATGAATTTTCAAAATTATTTTTGTAGTTTGTTTTTTTGTCTTTATAAATTTTTAAATATAATGATTTTTTATTTGTTTTAGTATTTATAGAAAATAGTTTAGTAAAATAAAATATGTAAACTTAGAAAAGGAGAAAAAATCAAATGTTTAAGGCTGTTGTAACTGATTTGGACGGAACACTTTTAAATGCAGAGCATAAAGTAAGTGAATTTACTAGGAAAACAGTAAAACTGCTGCTAAAAAAAGGAATTAAGTTTTATATTGCAACTGGAAGAAATTATTTAGGAGCAAAGGAAGCTATGGATGAGCTTGGTGTACAAGTCCCTTTGATTACTTCACATGGATCTGTTGCTTTTGATGAAAACGGAAATGAGATTTTTTCAAATAAACTAAAAAGAGAATATTTGGATAAAGTTCTGAATATTGATTATAAGTCATTTGGAAAAGATATTATTATAACTGGGTATGCCGGACCAAACTGGTTTGTTACAGAAGATTTGAGGGAATATTTTTATAACAAGAAGCCTGACAGAACTAGATACCCACAACAGATTACCCCAAAAGAATTTAAAAAACAAGACTTTACAAAAATCTTTTTCCTTGGAGAAGATCATGACGAATTACTGGAACTGGAAAATGAAATAAAAAGAATAATTGGTGAGGAAAATATAAGTCTTTTATTTGCAAATGAAGGAAGTCTGGAGGTTTTTCCTGCAGATTGTAACAAAGCCAAAGCGGCAGAAGTGGTGCTGGAAAGAGATGGATTGATATTGAAGGATGCTGTTTCATTTGGGGACGGACTGAATGACTATGACTTGATAACTCAAACAGGGCTTGGATTTGCAATGGAAAATTCGATTTATTTATTACTCGAAAAATTAATGGACACAGAGATTATTGAAAGCAATGCAAATGATGGAATGGCAAAAAAAGTTCGAGAAATATTTGATTTATAAGATTGAAGAAAGAAGGAAAACTTATGTATAAAGCAGTTATTAGTGATTTGGACGGAACTTTGCTAAGCAGAGGTCATCATGTTACTAAATTTACTAAAAATGTAATAAAGGAAATAATAAAAAAAGGAATAAATTTTTATATTGCCTCAGGCAGAAGCTATGATCAGATAGGATATGTGACTGAACAGCTTGAAGTAAAGATTCCAGTTATAGCAGCAAATGGTGCAAGAATTTTTGATGCAGATGGAAATATGATATATGAAAAAGGATTGTCAAGCAAAGCAGCAAAAGCAATATTGGAACTTGATTATGAAAATATTGCTGAAGGTTCACACCTAAACATTTTTTCAGGAAATGACTGGATTATCACAAAAGGAACGGCTCAAAAAGTGTATGACAGAATTCCAAGAGATGTAAAAGTTGATTTTAAAGAAGTTCCAAAAGATGAACTAAAAAATTTGGATATATTAAAAATATTCTACATTGGAAATCATGAGCAGCTTACAAACTTGGAAAAAGCCATTTTGAAAATAACAGATGATGTAAATGTTATCTTTGTTAGTGATTACTGTATGGAAGTTATGGCAAAAGGTGCAAATAAAGGAGCAGCGGCAAAATTCCTGCTAGAAAGGGAAGGATTGGAATTAAAGGACGCGGTGGCCTTTGGAGATGGTGAAAATGACTTTGAAATGCTTACAATGGTTGGAAAAGGCTATGCAATGGGAAATTCTATTGACAGGCTAAGAAAACTGTTACCAAAAGATTTTGAATTTGTTGGAGAAAATACGGAAGATGGAGAAGCTGTGAAATTACAGGAATTGTTTTTGGAAAGAGCAAAAAACCTTTAATTTTACAGAAAAAAGATTAAATTAGTATCGCAATAATATTTGTTTGATAAAAAAATTCTAAACAAATTTCGAAATAATCGTTATTATAGTAAATAGTAGTGATTATTTTTTTATTATTTTGGCACAACCAAAACGATATTTCCTATTGACTGTGCCATTAGTGTTTTTCTAATTTTTAGTAGAAATCGCATCTACATCATATTGTTTTTCTAGTTCAATTTGAGAATTATTCTTCAAGTCATAATAAGCTGCAACACCTATCATAGCTGCATTATCAGTGCAATATTCCATTTTTGGAAAATGAACTTCTATTTGATTCCCTTCATTAGTTTGAACATTTTTAAATTCTAAAAATTTCTCACGAAGCCTTCTGTTTGCTGAAACACCACCTGCGACAAGTATCGTTTTCACATCTTTTTCCTTTACAGCTATCAATATTTTATCATATAAGATATTTACAATAATTTCCTGAAGAGATTTTGCAATATCTTCATTTGAAATGGGATTACCTTTCATCTTTTGATTATTTACATAATTAGTTATGAAAGTCTTTATTCCACTAAAACTGAAGTTGTAGCCGTCAACTTTTGGTTTTTTTATTTTTAAAATATCTTCTCCATTTACTGATAGTCTATCAATATGTGGTCCTCCTGGATATTCTAATCCCAATATTCTTGCAATTTTATCATAAGTTTCTCCAACGGCATCGTCTAATGTTTCACCAAGCAAATCAGTAATTATTTTTCCATTTTCTTCGAAAATATAATACAAGTTTGTATGCCCGCCTGATACAACTAGTGATATTGCAGGTAATTTTACATCGTTATCAATAAAACTTGAGAAAATATGCCCATTAATGTGATTTACTGGAAGTAGTGGAATGTTGTTGGCATAACTCAAGGATTTTGCAAACATCAAGCCTACAAGCAGGGAACCGATAAGTCCGGGAGTATTTGTTACAGCGATGTAATCAATATCGCTTAATTTACAGTTTGCTTTTTCCAGAGCTTCAGTAAATACTGGTAAAATATTCTCAATGTGATGCCGTGAGGCAATTTCAGGAACTACTCCTCCAAATTCCTTATGAATATCAATCTGAGTGGAAATAATATTGCTTAAAATCTTTTTACCGTCTTCTACAACTGCAACGGAAGTTTCATCACAGGATGTTTCAAATGCAAGTATTTTCATGATTTTCTCTCTTTCTTCTTTTATTTCTTCATTTTTCTCTTCAATTTTTAATTGTCATATTCCTTAATAATTTTGTCAAATACAGTTTCTACAGAAATTCCAGCCATACAATCTGCATATTTCTTAAGAAATTTATCATCTCCATAAAGTGAATGTGGCGGACAGTTTGGATTATTCAACAAAAATGTATTTTTTTCAAAGGAAAATAATTTCGGATCAGTTGGTCCAAAAAATACAAAAGTTTTGGCTTTTACGGCTCTAGCTATATGGAAAGGGCCTGAATCGTTTACAATTGCTGCTTTGGCATATTTCAGCAATATTCCGCTTTCCTTAAAAGAAATTTTCCCGCACAAATCAATCACTCGTTCATCTCCATCAGATTTTACAACATTCGCATCTTCTTTTCCGCCAATCACAAAAATTCTCAATTTTTCATTATTTTTTACAAATTTACTTTCATTTTCGAGAATCTTTTTTGCCAGTTCATCATAATAAGGCCATTTTTTCGTAAATTTAGAAGCTCCTGGAGCTAGCACAAAATAATTTCTATCTTTCAAATCATATTTTTGTACAAATTCTTCTTCCATTTCTTTATCAATATAAAATTCCAGATTATCTCCAAATCCATTTTTCATATTTTTGTCAGAAAAACTTATCCCCAATTTTTTTAATGCTGTAAAATAACTCTCAACAATTGTACAATCTGCATTATATGTAATAAGTTTCGCTTTTACAAGTATAGTTTTCCACCATTTTCTCTTTTTATATCGGCAATACTGAGTATTCTTGTTTTCAAGGCTTTTTCCAATAATTCTAGAAAGAAATTTGGAATGTAAATCAATAACATAGTCATAATTCTCTATTTTTAGTTTATTTACAATATTTTTTATATAATTTCTATCCTTGCTTTTCTTTTTATCAAAAATTATCAAATTTCTAATTTCAGGATTCAATGAAATTGCCTCAGAAAAAGTATTATAAACTATAAAATCTATTACAGCCTCTGGATACTTCTCTTTAATTGCCCTTATCACTGGAGTTGTAAGAACCACATCTCCGAATGAACTAAATCTTATTATTAATATTTTCATATTTTTCCTTTTCTAAATAAGTATATTATTTTACTCATTTCATTTAATAAAACAAACACAAGATTTGAGTAAAATAACTTTATATTTTAAGTTTGATTTTATTCATATTTTATAACTTAAACCTATTATTAGTCAAGCATTTTTCAACATATTTTTATGTTAAACAATTAATTTTTGAACAATAAAGCTGATAACATCGCAAATCTAAGTTTCAAAATGATATAATTGTAAAACAAAAAAATACAGTCAATAAATCAACTGTATTTCAAAAATTTTTAAACTAATTTATTAAAAGTCTGAATAATTGGAGCATTCTCACACATTTCTACTAATAATGGTACAATTCTAGTAAAATGTTCGCTTGCATTATGCTGTTCAATAGCTTCATTAGATTCCCATTCCTCAACAAATACCAAATGATTTTCTTTTTCGGTATTTTGTTGTAGATGGTATGAAATACATCCTTTTTCCTTACGGCTTTTCTCTATAAGTTCATTACAAAGACTTATAAAATCAGATAATTTATCATTTTTCACTTCAAAACTTGCTAATATATGAATCATAAATTGATCTCCTTTCCAGATATATTTTATAAAAAAAAATACCTACATCAATTGTAAGCATAACATAATTAATATAATGGTGCCTAGAAGAAGATTCGAACTTCCGACCCTACGGGTATGAACCGTATGCTCTAGCCAACTGAGCTATCTAGGCATTTGGTGGCGGGAGCTGGATTTGAACCAACGACCTTCGGGTTATGAGCCCGACGAGCTACCATGCTGCTCTATCCCGCGACAATGAAAGTTTGTTATTAAGTGGTGCCTCGGGCCGGACTTGAACCGGCACGGGATAAATTCCCACAGGATTTTAAGTCCTGTGCGTCTACCGATTTCGCCACCAAGGCTTATTTTACTTAAAAAGTAAACTTACGAATAGTATTATATAGTATTTTTCTATATTTGTCAACAACTTTTTTTTCTAGATTTTTTTTACTTAAAGTGGTAAAATATATTTATGAAAATAAATTCAAGAATTTTAAGATTCTTTGAAAAGGGAGAGAAGTATAAATGAATGAAATATTTAGAGATGTAGAATATGAAATTCTTAAGGAAGGTAAAAAGTTTGAAATAAAAGGTATTGAATATGATTCTAGAAAAATTAAAGAAAATTTTATATTCGTGGCTATGGCTGGAAATACTGTAGACGGACATAATTTTATTCAAAAAGCAATTGACAGTGGAGCTAAGATAATAATAACTGAAAAAAATATAAATATTTCGGAATATAAAAATACTGATGATGTAAGTTTTATTTTAGTAAAAAATATACGAAAAAAATTAGGGATAATAGCTTCTAATTATTATGGTTATCCACAAAATAAAATAAAAATTATTGGAATTACAGGAACGAATGGAAAGACTACATCAAGTTTTATCTTGGAAAATATTTTAGAAAAAACAGCTAGAATCGGTACAACTGGAAATCGAATTTTAGATGAAGAATTTGAAACAGTAAATACTACTCCTGAATCACTTGAGTTAATTAAGTTGATTGATAAAAGCGTAAAAAAAGGTGCAGATTACTTTATAATGGAAGTGAGTTCACATGCTTTAGAAATAGGCCGTGTAGACATGTTGAAATTTGATTCTGCAATATTTACAAATTTAACACAAGATCATTTGGATTTTCATAAAACGATGGAAAATTATTTTAATGCCAAGAAAAAAATATTTTCAATGTTGAGACATGATAAAAATAATGGTAAAGGTATAATTAATATTGACGATGAACATGGTGCTAAAATTTATTCTGAAAAAAATAAAGATAATTATATTTCAGTAAGTATAAAAAATGAAGAGGCTGATATTTTAGGAGATATTCTAAATTACACAAATAATGGAATGAAAGTAAAGATAAATTTGAAAAACTATTTAAAAAAAATAAATTCGCATTTTAAAGGTACAGATCGTGATGATGAATACGAGGATGAAGAATACGAAGAAGAGTATAAATTTGAAATGGGATTGGTTGGTGAATACAATTTATATAATGTTCTTGGGTGTGTGGCTTCAGCATTATCTTTTGGTATTAAAATGAACGATATTATTAAAAAATTAGAAACAATGCCAGCTGTACCAGGAAGATTTGAAACAATAAAAAACAATATGGAAGCAAGAATTGTAGTAGATTTTGCACATACAGATGATGGATTGTTAAATGTTGGAAAAACACTAAAACAAATTACGGATAACCAAGTAATAACAATATTTGGTGCAGGAGGAGACAGAGATCACGAGAAACGTCCCAAAATGGCAAAAGCGGCTATTCAATTTAGTGACTATATTATTCTTACGTCAGATAATCCTAGAACAGAAAATCCAATAAATATTTTAGCAGATATAGAAAAAGGACTTATAGATGAAAAATATCCGTTTGATAAATATTTAATTATTTCAGATAGAGAAAGAGCAATAAAACATGGAATAAAATTACTAAAAAAAGGAGACAGTTTATTAATTGCGGGAAAAGGTCATGAAAATTATCAAATAATTGGAACCCAAAAAATTCATTTTGATGATAGAGAAACAGTAAGAAAAATTTTAGAAGAGGAAAACAATATTTAATCTAATAATTAGATTATTATAACAAGCATAGTAAGAATTGCACTCTTTTGAGTATAAATGGAGGCATTGGAGTATTATTTTTACTATGTTTTTTAATATGCTACAGGTATTGCATTTGACTGTATGATACACGTATGAAAAAAACTTTAAAAAAATGGAAAAAAGTAGTTGACAAAGGGGAGGGGATATGATAATATATATCTTGTCGATACGAAAAAGTGTCGCAGGACAATAGAAGATAAGAATAGAAGAAGCAACAATGTGTAAGATATAAATAAAAGTCAAGAGCACTTGCCTGTAAGGCAAGAAACTCGTCAAGACTAAGGTGGAAATAAAATATATGAGAAATATATTGAATGAAGAGTTTGATCCTGGCTCAGGATGAACGCTGACAGAATGCTTAACACATGCAAGTCATTGGCGAAGCTGCGCTTGCGCAGTCTAGCCAAGGCGGACGGGTGAGTAACGCGTAAGGAACTTGCCCTGCAGACAGGGATAACAGACGGAAACGACTGATAACACCTGGTATTGTCAGGCTGGCGCATGCCGGCCTGATGAAAGGAGACGCTGCAGGAGAGCCTTGCGTCCTATTAGCTAGTTGGTGGGGTAACGGCCCACCAAGGCGATGATAGGTAGCCGGCCTGAGAGGGTGAACGGCCACAAGGGGACTGAGATACGGCCCTTACTCCTACGGGAGGCAGCAGTGGGGAATATTGGACAATGGGGGCAACCCTGATCCAGCAATTCTGTGTGCACGAAGAAGGTTTTCGGATTGTAAAGTGCTTTCAGCAGGGAAGAAGAAAGTGACGGTACCTGCAGAAGAAGCGACGGCTAAATACGTGCCAGCAGCCGCGGTAATACGTATGTCGCAAGCGTTATCCGGAATTATTGGGCATAAAGGGCATCTAGGCGGCCCTGTAAGTCTAGGGTGAAAACCTGCGGCTCAACCGCAGGCCTGCCCCGGAAACTACAGGGCTAGAGTATCGGAGAGGTGGACGGAACTGCACGAGTAGAGGTGAAATTCGTAGATATGTGCAGGAATGCCGATGATGAAGATAGTTCACTGGACGGTAACTGACGCTGAAGTGCGAAAGCTAGGGGAGCAAACAGGATTAGATACCCTGGTAGTCCTAGCTGTAAACGATGATTACTGGGTGTGGGCATGAAGAGTGTCCGTGCCGAAGCAAATGCGATAAGTAATCCGCCTGGGGAGTACGGCCGCAAGGCTGAAACTCAAAGGAATTGACGGGGACCCGCACAAGCGGTGGAGCATGTGGTTTAA
>NZ_CALHQO010000323.1:0-1504 GCF_938036635.1 uncultured Leptotrichia sp. | reverse complement strand
GGATGAATTTTCAGAAGAAAACGAATAAAAAATAACAGGTGTTCTGCAAAAAATGCTTGCAATTTTATATAAAATTGTAGTATGATGTAACAGTAGAGAAGATTTTTAACAGAGTTTAAAAATCAGAACAGACTAGAGAAAAGTGAGGTAGAAACAATGGCAAAAGAAACATTAAATCCGTTTGAGATTGCTCAAAAACAAATCAAATCAGCTTGTGATAAATTAAATGCAGATCCAGCTGTTTATGAAATTTTAAAAAATCCAATGAGAGTATTGGAAGTATCGTTCCCAGTAAAATTAGACGACGGAACAGTTAAAACATTTGTAGGATACAGATCGCAGCACAACAATGCAGTAGGTCCTTTTAAAGGTGGACTTAGATTTCATCCAGGTGTAACAAGAGATGAAGTAAAGGCATTGTCTACTTGGATGACATTCAAATGTTCAGTAGCAGGAATCCCTTATGGTGGTGGAAAAGGTGGAATGGCAATTAATCCTAAAGAATATTCTAAAGCTGAGTTAGAAAGAATCTCTAAAGGTTTTGCAAAAGCAATTTCACCAATTATTGGAGAAAAAGTTGACATACCAGCTCCAGACGTTAACACAAATGGACAAATTATGTCCTGGATGGTTGACGCTTATGAAGAAGTTGCAGGAAAATCAACAAAAGGTGTATTCACAGGAAAACCTTTAGAATTTGGAGGATCTCTTGCAAGAACAGAAGCCACTGGATACGGAGTTCATTTAACAGCTAAAAAAGCATTAGCAAAATTAAACATTGATGTTAAAGGAGCAACATATGCTGTACAAGGATTTGGAAATGTTGGATTCTATACAGCTTATTATGCATATAAAGATGGTGCAAAAATTGTAGCATTTTCGAATTCAAATGTTGCAGTTTACAATGAAAACGGAATCGACATGGAAGCTGTAATAAAAGATTTTGAAGAAAATGGACGTATTGCAGCAAACAAAGGATATGGAAAAGATATTACAAATAATGAATTGTTAGAATTAGAAGTTGATGTTTTAGCACCATGTGCCTTAGAAAATCAAATTACTTCTGAAAATGCTGATAGAATTAAAGCAAAAGTAATAACAGAAGGAGCAAATGGACCAACTACTCCAGAAGCTGATGAAATCTTATTCAAAAAAGGAATTATAGTTATTCCTGACATTCTAGCAAATTCAGGTGGAGTTGTAGTTTCATACTTTGAATGGGTACAAAACTTACAAAGCTACTACTGGCCATTTGAAGAAGTTCAACAAAAAGAAGATGTATTATTGTCAACAGCATTTGAAGATGTATGGAACTTAGCGGATGAATACAAAGTAGATTTAAGAAATGCTGCTTATATGAAGAGTATCGAAAGAATTTCAAAAGCAATGAAATTAAGAGGATGGTATTAATTTTTTAAATTCTTGATTTGAGTTAAATATAAAAATAAAGAACCTATTTCTATTTTTTGATTATAGAGTAGGTTCTTTTTTTATTAAATTAAAG
>NZ_CALHQO010000322.1:0-1244 GCF_938036635.1 uncultured Leptotrichia sp. | reverse complement strand
ATTAAACAATCCTATTATAAAAATTTATTCCTATTTTTAAATGGGTTTGGTATAAATTATTTTTTCTGATAAACCCTTACATAATCAACTTTCATTTCTGTCGGAAAATTAACATCCCCATCTTCTCCAGTTTTCTTGCTCAAAGCAACATTTATCATTATGAAATATGGCTGGTTAAATGGATTTTGTAAACCTCTTTTTTCCAGTTCCTTGTAAGAGAATTTTTTATATACTTTATTATTAAATAACCATTTTATTCCTTTATCATCCCATTCCACCGCATAAGTATTAAAGTTTGTCAATTTCTCTTTAGACCATTTACTTATTTTATAGTCACTACCTTCAAATGATTCATAAGTATTGTCACTTCTTAAAACATGTGCTGTCCCCGTAACACGATTCATCTCTCCACCATCAGTTTCCACTATATCGATTTCACCAATTGCAGGTTTCCCATCAGCTTGAGAATATCCTTCAGGCCATAACCAAAATGCAGGCCAAGTCCCAATTCCTTCAGGCATAGCCGCTCTCATTTCAATTTTTCCATACTGCACATTATAAAGATTTCTTGTATGAATCGCACCTGAACTATAAAGAATACGTCTTTCTACACCATTAATATTAACTTTTTTATCAGTTTCCTTCTTTAGTGTTATAATCATATTCCCATTTTCAACTCTAACATTGTCTCTCAAATAAAAATGTTTCGCATCAAATCCATATTGATTGACCAAATTTCCATTTTCATCTAAATAGTTCCCCGCATTCCAAGGATTCCCATTTTCCCAATAAGCCCATTTCGTACTATCTAGCTGATTTCCATTAAATTCATCATTCCAAACCATTTTCCAGCTTTTTCCTGTTACTTTGGAAATAAATCTGTTCAACTTACTTCTTCTAGAACTTTTCACCTCAACTTCAGCTTTCCCTTCTATATTTCCAATCTTTTGTTGCACTTCACTTTCTATAACCTCGATTTTTTGAGAAGTATCTATCTTCTTATTCTCACCTGCTGCAAATACCATATTTCCAGCCAGTACAAACAAAATTGCCCTTAAAAAAATCTTTTTTTTCATTCTTCTTTTTTCTCCTTTTTTAATTATCTTTTTTTCATTTATAAAAAGTTTAAAATCCCTAATAACTACAATATTTTTACAATTTTTCTCCAGTACCTTTACCGTAAAATTTTAATATTTTGCATAGAAATTATTGTATTCATTGAGTTTTTATATTATTATTTTTAC
>NZ_CALHQO010000321.1:0-6751 GCF_938036635.1 uncultured Leptotrichia sp. | reverse complement strand
TAGTATTGACTTAAAATTCATGGATGATTATGTTTTCAGAACTTCAAGTTTCTTTTATTTATTTTTTATGACATTGTTTAGTATGTATTTAAGCATGGGAGTCATATTGTTTAAGTGTCTAGTTTTTATTATGAAATTCCAGAAAGGCTCAAATTTTTTCCAGCCAGCAGTATAAAAAAAGTGTTTTAACTTATGTTTGGATATTTCATGATTTCCGCTTGCTTTAAATATATTTGACCATTTGTAGAATTCCTTGTATGCCCAGTTATAGCCTTGCTCAATTTCATCGGCAGTCATATTTCTGGTTTTGTAGACAACGTGCCTTGTATCGTATAAATCCCAATTTTTTGTTATTATTCGGCTTTCATCTTCCATCCGCTTGAACAGCCTTGTTCCTGGATAAGGCGTTAGAATATGGTAAGTAGAAGTTGTTATGGCGTTTTTTACTCCCCATTCAACAGTTCTTTTAAAAACGTCCTTGTCATCGTAATCCAATCCAAATACAAAGCTTCCGTTTATCATAATTCCCAACGAATGAAGCCTGTTTACTGCGTTTTCATAGTTTCTTTTTAAATTCTGATTTTTATTGCTGGATTTTAGATTTTCTGGAGAAAATGTTTCAAATCCTACAAAAAGACTTCTTAATCCAGCTTGAGCAGCCTTTTCTATTAAATCTCCCGTAAGTATTGAATCAACTGTTGCCGCGCCTTGAAACAGCCTGTTCATTCCTTTCATTCCTTCAAAAAGTTCCGCGGCAAATTTAGGATTTCCTAATAAATGGTCATCTAAAAAGTACAGGTGTCTTCCCGGCAGCCTGTCAATTTCTTTTAGCGCATCATCGACAAGCTGAGTATAAAATGATTTTCCATTCTGGTAAAAAGCGTCTTTGTAGCAAAAATCACAATGATGAGGGCAGCCTCTAGTTACAACGATAGAATTTGGTACAAGATATTTATTCCTTTTTATCAAGTCTCTTCGTGCAGGAGGGGCTCCAATTAATGTCCTGTGTGTAGAAATATACATTTTTTGTGGATTTCTGTTTTTAAAGTCCTGTAAAAATTTAGGAAAAATGTCTTCTCCCGGTCCAATCATTATAGTGTCGGCATGTTCCAGTGCCTCTTCAGGCAATGAAGTCACATGAAGTCCTCCTAATACTACGTAACTGCCCTTCTTTCTGTAATAATCAGCTAATTTATAAGATCTGTAAGCATTTGTAATATACACTTGAATAATAACCAGGTCAGGATTATCTTCTAAGTTTAACTTTTCTACATGCTGGTCCTGCAAATCAATTTCATCATCTTCTGAAAAATACCCTGCAAGTGTTGCCAGTCCCAATGGAGGGAATAACGAGTATTTGACAGGACGCCAGAATGGGCTTTCAGCTTCTGTAAGAGCAGGCAGTATCATTTTTACTTTCATATCGTAACACCTCATTTTTATTATTTATATCGTAAACTTCTTCAAAATTAACTTAAATTAGACAAAACTAGGATTTGAGCAAATCAGTCATAACTTTTGAGTTTAGTCTTAAAGTAGTTTTGCTATGATTATAGCAAGAAAAAAAATCAATTTCAACAAGAAAATTAGTTTTGTGCTTAACTATATAATGTCTTTATGTCATTTTTTTTTCTTGAAAAAACCTAAGAAATTTAGTAAAATATACTTAGCAAGAAAGGTGTATTTTAGTCAGAACATAATAAATTTTATTTTTTTATAATTTTTTCTAAATGTTCGGATATTGAATTATAAAAAAGAGATTTGCAAAATTAAGGGAGAATAGAATTATGAAAAAATTACATATTCTAAGTACGATGATGATGTCAGCAGCAACTGCAATGGCTCAGGAAATAAAGATAAATGGGGGATGGGACTTTGACAGGGCATATAAAAATGATTTAACTAAACATCAGAAAGGTTTGTCAAATACTATTTATGACTATAAATTTAAAAATGGTCCCGTTGCAGGAATAGAGTGGCTGTTTGACAATCAGGGAAGGCTTGAATTAGGAATTGGTGCAGAACATAAGTTTTCTGTAAAATCTTCAGCTTTAAAAGATAAGAATGAAATGAAAATGTATGAAATAACACCAATGTACTTAACAAGCAGATATAATTTAGTAACTTCTAAAGAAGGAAATGATCTTGTTTACCTTATCGGAAGAGTAGGGTATGCTAAGGCTAAAGCTGGAAGAGACAATAAAGAAGATTTGAACGATAAAAATTTTCGTGGTGGACTCTATTATGCTGGTGGACTAGGTACTCAAATTGGTCCTATTTCGATTGAAGCATTATATGAAAGATCAAATTTACGATATGACAAAGTAAATTTAGGTAACATAAATAGAAATAATATAAGTACTCTAAATAATTTTAAAAAGACGAAAGATAATATAAATACGGTTGGTGTAAGAGTAGGATACAGTATCGGAAATATCAAAAATTTACCGAAGAAAAAAAATGAAACTGTGCCTTTTGATCCTTTTAGAACTGATATTTTTGCTAAAACAGGAGATATGCAGTACACTACAGATAAAATTCAGAAAAGAAAATGGAATGGCGGAGAACTTAGACTAAATGCAGGATATAATTTTAAAAATAGATATAATATCCAGCCAGAGCAATTTTTAGGAACAGGAATGAAAAATAATAAATGGCAGTCTGCAAAATCTGATTTTGATATTAAAAAGATGCCTGTTGTTGGTCTGGAATATTTATTTGATAATCAGGGAATTGTTGAACTAGGTCTAGGTGTTGAACAAAAATTTCTTGATATTACAGCTTTTTTTAATGATAAAGAACAGAAACATGTTTTAAGAACCTATCCCGCTTATGCTACAACAAAAATTAACTTAGTAAATAATAAAGGGAATAATCTTCTTTATGCCGTTGGACGAATAGGATATGTACACGGTGAAATAAAGGAGGAAAACTTTAACAAGAAAGATCTTCATGGTGGTCTTTACTATGCTGGAGGATTAGGTACAGAATTAGGCCCAGTTTCTATAGAAGCTCTTTACGAAAGATCAAATTTTAAATATCAGCCAAAAGATACAGTCACTCCTATAAAAACTAAAGGTAAAATCGATACATTTGGTATAAGAGTAGGATACAGAATAGGAAGTATAAAAAATAAACCAAAAATAAAAGAAGTTAAGACAGCAGGATATACCTATAATGACATACCGGAAGAAGATAGAATAGATATAGTTAATAATTTGAAAGATAAAAGTAACGAAGTTTTAACATCTAGAAAGAATCCTATAAAAAGGCAGAAATCTTTGGAAAATGAAATAAAGCAAGCTAGAGTGGCAGGCTATAATACCTATAATGATATACCAGAAGAAGACAGGATAGATATAGCTGGTAATTTGAAAGGAAAAATCAATACTGTTTCAACTTTAAAAAAAGGTACTGTAAAAAGAGAAAAATACTTTGAAGATGAGATAAAAAAAGAAAATGCTAAAAATGTATCTGAAGAAGATTCTATAGATATAATCAATAATTTAAGTTTTAACAGATTATAAAATTACAGATTTTCTAAAAAAAATCCAATTACAATGTGAAGTTGAAATATTAATTTTGAGAAGGAGATAGAAAATGAAAAAATCTATAGTTGCTGTACTGCTCCTAATTTTTTTGAGTTTTTCAATAATGGCTGAAAATATGGGTAACATGCCTTCTTCAGTAAATGAAGTAAAATCAGGTAACGAAATATTATTGAAATGTTTAAATACAGTGGGAGAAAGTACGCAAGGAACTGAAATAACTGAAAATAATGGCAATAATATATTTTTAAAATGCTTAAATTTTGAAAATAGTAGTGAAAATACAGTTACAACAAATAAAATTAACTCTAAAGATATATTGTTGGAGTGTTTAGATACAAGTAAGAATACATCTGATGAAATGGTAAAAAATGAAAATTCGGATGAGAAAATATTAAAATGTTCAAATTTAGTCAAAATAATTAATTCAAATGAATTGTTTCAAACAGAAAAAATAGAAAATATTAATGGAGTTCAGCTGAAATGTTCAAATACAGTAAAAAATATCGGTAAATCTGAAATACCATTATTAGATAGTGGTGGCTCAAATGATATAATATTAAAATGTTCCAATGTATCTGAAGATTTGTCAAAAAACGAAACAAAAATAAACAATGTAACAGGAAATTCAACAGAAATAACATTAAAATGTTCCAATATAGTTAGAGTTATTGACGGAAATAAAGTTTTTTCAGATAATTCGGAAAATGATACTGCAGTAATATTAAGCTGTTCAGATAAAACAGAAAACGCAAATATTATTGGAAATATAGGACAGCCAAAAGTAAATATAGGATCTTTAGGAGGCAATATAGGAGGAAAAGTGCCTGTTGGGCCTATTATTGGCGGAGTGGCAGGAGCTTCTGCTGTCGGAGCGATAGTTGGTGGAATTGGCCATCATAAAGGTGGCGGAAAAGGTGGAAATCCTGGACATCAAAACGGTAGAAATGATGGTGGCAAAGATGATAATCCTAAAAAACAAAAAAAAGATGATACAAAAATTCATAATGTGAAAGGAATTGGAATACAGCCTGTCAACCCTTTTTGGAGAAGTAATCTTAGGGAAGCTGAAGATTCTTATTCCCAAATAGCGAAAGTAGGATTTCAATGGGTAAGAATTACAGCTTCGTGGCATAGAATCCAATCTTCAAAAAATGGAAGATACGACTGGCAGGATATAGATGATGCTGTTGCTCTTGCCAAAAAATATAACTTAAAAGTCTTAATGCAAATAAGTGGTGCTCCTGAATGGGCAACAGGAGCAGACAAACTTTCAGCTGCTGAAAAAAATGCATTGAATGCAAGAAAAATTTGGGTAGCATCATTTGCACCGCTTCAGCAGTATGATAACGATTTTTCAAATTTTGTAAGTGCATTGGTAAAAAGATACGCTTCACAGGGAGTAATTGACTATGAATTTTGGAATGAACCAGGAAATCCAGAATTTTGGCACGATACAATTCAAAATCCTAGACCAAATCCTGAACATTATACTCATTTGCTGAAAATAGCATATACGGCAGCACATAATGCTCATAATGATGTAAATGTTATGGCTGGTGGAATGACGGTAGGAAACAGCAATAGTTCAACAGGATATATCGGACCTATGGAATTTTTAGAAAGAATGTATAGATCTGGTGCAAAGGGATATTTTGATGGTGTATCGCATCATCCTTATGGAATTTATGCCAGAGCATTTCGAGATAATGGTTGGGCAAATATGATAGGTGATGTTGTAGCACCTGGTACTGGAGAAAAGACATTGTACCAGATAATGTCAGAGAATGGTGATGGAAATAAAAAAATATGGCCATCAGAAGTAGGACTGGATGCTGCTTATCCTGGAGTTGATGAAACAAAACAGGCTAATGTAATAAGCCAGATTTTAGGATGGTATCAAAAATCAGACATATTTGGGCCTCTTATTCTATATCAGGCAAAAGATAGAAAGCCTTATATTACCTCAGGAGTAGTGGATAGAGACAGTAATGGAGATGGATGGCTTGACGTAAATATTGATACAAATGGGGACGGTATTCCTGATGCGAATATTGATGCAGATAATAACGGACGGCCTGATATATTGGATGCTGCAGACCCTGAAAATTATTTTGGGATTTGGAAGTCAGATGGCACAGAAAAAAAAGCAGTAGATGTAATTCGAAGATTTATTAAGAATCAGCCAGCACCTGGATCATCTCCATTAAAAAATGGATGTAGCAGTGCTACAGATGCTTCGGGACAATGGAAGAGTGTGAAATGCTGGGAATTTAAAGATAGAAATATCCCTTCTGACTGGGCAAGTAAAAGAATTATCAATCATTTGGGTAGCTATTTGACTTATTTGCCAAGCAGTATCAGTTTAGATGGTGATCACGTAATACTTACTACACGACGTCATTGTGTTAACAGAAAAGGTGATCCTTTAACTGATGCAAATGCCACTACAGGTGTATGTCCTGCAGGTAAAGTTACTCAATATTCAAGTGGTAGATTAGAATCTAATAAGCTTGTAGATGCTTCTAAACCGTTCCGTGCAGAAATACGGGCTAGAATGAACTGGAATCGTCTGCAGGGAATGCGTACAGCCCTTTGGATGCAGAAACAGCAAAATGATGTGGATACGCCTATTTGTAAAAATCCAGGTGGAAGTGCTCCTTATGGTTCATTATTAATTTTGGAATGGTTTTCAAGTACTCCTAGTTATGCGTGGCCTGCAACTAATATCAGCTGTTATTACAGCCAAGTAAATCACGAATGGACTCCACGTGGCTTTACACATCGTCTTGAAAATATTGTTGGTGGACAGAGTAAATCATTGACGCATGAATGGCATGTCTGGACAATTGAGTTTGATGGAACAAAAGTACGTTATTATATGGATGGAAGATTGATTCCTGTTGTTCATTACCGTATTAAGGATGCTCAACGTATCAGTGTAGTTGATAAAACTAGATATGATCAATATGGCAATTATCTTTCTACTATGCCAGATGAAGACTTTAGCAAGTTGAATGCTCCATCTTCCTTAATTAAACAAGGATTTGAGAATGATAAATGGCATTTTATTTTCAATGACTATGTGGAATGGGAACCAGGATTGAACCCGCCTTCTGAGCATTCTCCGTTCCCGGTTCAAACTACAGAAATTGATTATGTTCGGTTGTATCAGAAATAGCAGGATTACTTAGTTTCATATA
>NZ_CALHQO010000320.1:0-4684 GCF_938036635.1 uncultured Leptotrichia sp. | reverse complement strand
GTGAAATAGAAAAATTATATAATGAATTTATATTGATAAGGAGACCGAATTATGTCTGATAAAAAACAAAATTTAAAAAATAGTCTCGCAAATTTTATAAAACAGGCACGAGAGCAAAAAGTTGTAAGTTACGAAGAAATAAATTCTGTTTTATCTATTGGATTTTCAACTGAAAAAATTGATCAGCTAATAAAAAAATTGACTGATGACGGTGTTCAAATCGTAGATACTATAAAGGAAAAAGAGGATTTATTAAAAGTTCCTGATTCCATAGAAGCTATCGAAAAAATGGAAATATCGGATTTTGAAGATTCGCATGATGAATTTGTAGAGAGTGAAATCGACGATTCGGAAGTGGATAAACTATTACAGACAGATTTGTTAAAAATGGCAGAAAGTATGGATGTAGATGAACCAATAAAAATGTATTTGCGTGAAATTGGACAAATTCCACTACTTAGCTATGAAGAAGAAATCGAATATGCTCAACGGGTTTTAAATGGCGAGGAGGAAGCAAAACAGAAATTAATAGAGTCAAATTTAAGGCTTGTTGTCAGTATCGCAAAAAAACATACAAATCGTGGCTTGAAAATGCTGGATTTAATTCAAGAAGGAAACATGGGGCTTATGAAGGCTGTGGAAAAATTTGAATATGAAAAAGGATTCAAGTTTTCGACTTATGCAACTTGGTGGATTAGACAGGCTATAACACGTGCAATTGCAGATCAGGGAAGAACAATAAGAATACCTGTTCATATGATTGAAACAATTAATAAAATCAAAAAGGAAAGCCGTATTATTTTACAGGAAACTGGAAAAGAGCCAACAGCAGAGGAACTGGCTGAAAAGCTAGAATTACCAGTAGAAAAGGTAAAAAGTATTTTAGAAATGAATCAGGATCCGATTTCACTTGAAACTCCAG
The DNA here is from genome assembly GCF_938036635.1 of uncultured Leptotrichia sp. Lineage (NCBI taxonomy): Bacteria > Fusobacteriati > Fusobacteriota > Fusobacteriia > Fusobacteriales > Leptotrichiaceae > Leptotrichia > uncultured Leptotrichia sp. The sequence goes on along the minus strand of NZ_CALHQO010000320.1, from coordinate 3,762 downwards.
TTGGAAGTGAAGAAGATAGTGAATTGGGAGATTTCGTGGAAGATGATAAATTTGCGAATCCTTATGATGCAACAACGAGAGTTCTATTAAAGGAACAGCTTGATGAAGTATTAAAAACATTAAATGAGCGTGAGGAAATGGTGCTTAGATATAGATATGGACTAGATGACGGTTCTCAGAAAACTCTTGAAGAGGTGGGGAAAATCTTTAATGTAACAAGGGAACGTATTAGACAGATTGAGGTAAAAGCATTAAGAAAATTAAGACATCCAAGCAGAAGAAAAAAATTGGAAGATTACAGGAGCTAAAGTTGTTATTTAGCTCCTTTTAGATATTTAGGATTTTTAGATGAACTAAATAATAAATAAAATAAGGGGAAAAAAGATGTTAAAAAATGTTTTTGAAGATATAAGAAAAAAAGGAAGTTTCAGTTTTGAAAAAATTATAGAAAATCATACAATGAATGATGATGAATTTTTTGAATTTTTAAAATTTATCCATTTGGAAAATATTCCAGAGGTTAGGACTTCAACTGATGGGAGTGATTTTATCGTATTAGAAGACGAGAATATTTTTATTGAAGAAAAGGATATGATAAAGTCGTATTTAGAAGATATAAAGAGAAAATACGAGGAACTTGAGAAAAAAAGTAAAAATGAGAAAGAAAGGGAAGAATTAATTGATAAATATTTAAAAATTGCAGTAAAAGAAAGCTTGCTTTATTCAAAATATGGATTTTCGTTTTTAGATACAGTTCAGGAAGCTACACTTGGAATTATGTCAGGTTTGAATTATTATGATGAAATTATGAAAATAACAAAAGAGCCTGAATTTTTTGTGAAAAATTTTGCTGTAAAATATATTTTGGAATTTCAGAAGGAACTGTTAAAAGATATTAAATCATCTGAATTATCGTATATTTTATATTTAAAAGTAAAAGTTGATAGGAGTATGGGATTTTCAATGGATGAAATAAGTAAACAGATGAATGTTTCAAAAGAATATATTGAACAGCTTGAAAAACTATTTGACGAGGTAGAGCCTGAAGAGCTGATTGGAAATTCACAAATATTGGAAAAGGCTGATAAAATTACACAAATGTATATTCTTGAAAATATTCCTAAAAAACTAAATTATCTAGATGAGCAGATTTTAGTTATGACTTATGGACTGGATGATAAAGTGTATACAGAAAAGGAAATTGCAAAATCTTTAAACATTGCTAGTCACAATGTAAATATTTTAAAGGAAAAGGCACTTAATAAGTTATCAATTGACTTGATGAGAAATGATTTTGTAGAAAATAATGAAGAGGCAAATTATACAATAAATTAAGAAAAATAATGAAAGGAAAAGGAAATTATGAAATTATGGGAAATAATAGGAGAGCTTCACACAATCTTTAATCCTAAAATTGCTGAAAACTGGGATAATGTCGGACTTCTTGTGGGAGATAACACAAAGGAAGTCAATAAAGTGTTATTTTGTCTAGATGTAACAGAAAAAGTTGTAAAACAAGCTGTAGATAACAATGTAGATTTGATAATTTCACACCATCCAGTTATTTTTTCAGGTTTAAAGAAAATTACAAATGAAACTGTACATGGAAGAAAGTTGTTAAAATTAATAGAAAATAAAATAGCAGTTTACTCGATTCATACTAATTCTGATTTTGCAATTAATGGATTAAATGACTTTATAATGGATAAACTAAATCTAGATGGGGAAAAAATAATTTTTAATGAACACGAATTTGAAGAATATAATCCAATAAAAAATAAGGTGGAGAGTGTACATAGCGGACTTGCAAGAATAAAGATATTAAATGAGGAAATGAGACTGGAAGACTTACTTGAAAGAATAAAGAATTCACTTGGAATAAGCTATGTAAGGTATGTTGGCAATAAAGATGCATATGTACGAAAAATTGGACTTGTTACAGGTGGTGGAAGTTCATTTATGTATGAAGTGGCTGATAAAATTGATGTGTTTCTCACAGGGGACTTGAAGTACCACGAGGCTTTAGATTCTTTAGAAGAAGGGCGTATTTTAGTTGACATTGGACATTTTGAGAGTGAATACTTGTTTGTAGATATGATGGAACAGAAAATGGCGAAATTCTTTAATGGAGAAATGATTCGACATTTTGAAGACGAAGTATTTAAATTAGGGTAGAAAAATATTAAAAATAATCGAATAAAAATTAAAAATATTGATAAAAACACTAAAAAAATTTTGAATATTCAGTACAAAATGTTATAATACCCCTATAATTTCAAAAATTTGACTATCAAATGATTTGTTATAATTTTTGGAAAGACTAAGAGAAAAGGAAGGTATTTTTTATGACAACTACTCACTCAAGCTGGTATCACAAGTTTAAAGCCTTTGGACCTGGTATCCTTATGGCTTCAGCAGCTATTGGAGGTTCCCATATCGTAGCCTCTACGCAGGCAGGTGCATTATATGGATGGCAATTGGCAATTATAGTTATTTTAGTCAATATTTTCAAATATCCATTTTTCCGTTTTGGGACCCAATATACGCTAGAATGTAAACATTCGTTAATAGAAGGATATGAAGAAAAGGGGAAAATTTATCTTTGGGTATTCTTTATTATGAATATATTTTCTGCAGTTATTAACGTGGCGGCAATTGGTATTTTGACAGCGGCAATTTTAGCAAATATTTTAAAATTGACATTTCTAAGCAGTCTTACTCCTGCGGCAATGGCTTCAATGATTAACATGCTTACTACAATTGTTCTTGTAGGTTCACTTGCAATGCTGGTATTTGGAGGTTATAAACTGTTGGACAGTTCTTCAAAATTTATTGTTATTTCATTGACAGTTGCAACAATTATCGCAGTTGTTATTGCGTTATTCAAACAACATCCGATGGCACCAGATTTTGTTATCCAATCGCCTTGGAAACTAACAGCATTGCCATTTATTGTATCATTAATGGGATGGATGCCTGCTCCAATTGAAATTTCCGCAATTAATTCGATGTGGACTGTTGAAAAACAGCAAAATATGAAAGTTCCCCACAAACTTGCAATGTTGGATTTTAATGTAGGTTACTGGGTTACAACAATTCTAGCCTTTGTATTTTTGGCACTTGGAGCATTGATTCAATATGGAACGGGAACAGCGATTAAAGGAGCAAGTGCAGCTTATATCGCGCAGTTTATTCAAATGTATTCAAGCGTTATTGGAAACTGGTCAGGACTTCTTATTGCATTTATCGCATTTATGTGCATTTTTGGTACAACAATTACAGTTGTAGATGGTTATTCACGTGCTAATGCTGAATGTCTTAGATTAATTATGAAACAAAAAGAAGTTAAAACATCACATTTTAATATATGGATGATAGGAACAGTAGCTGTGGCAATGGTTATCGTATTCTTTTTTGCTGGAAATGTAGCCGCAATGATGAATTTTGCCATGATATTCTCATTTGTTTCAGCTCCAGTATATTCATATCTTAATTTTTCACTTGTTAAAGACAATAACAAGCTGCCTGTTTGGCTGTGGTTCTTATCAGTGGCAGGAATTATATATTTAGCAGGGTTTACAATATTTTTCCTTGTTTATTTGTCTGGAATTTTGAAATAGTATTGTTATTTTAATTTATAAAAAAAACCACCTTTCAACAAGATTTAGTAATTGTCATTGTAGGTGGTTTTTTCTTTTTTTGTTAATCATAGATTGTAAAATATATTGCGACAAACTAAAAAAATATAAAAACTCATGATAA
>NZ_CALHQO010000319.1:0-6752 GCF_938036635.1 uncultured Leptotrichia sp. | reverse complement strand
ATGATTTATTTAGATAATTCTGCTAGCACAAAGCCGTATAAAGAAGTTATAGATGTGCTAGTTCAGACAATGGAGGAAAATTATGCGAATGCTGATGCGATTCATGATTTTTCTCATAAAATTCTTTTGAAAATAAAAAAGGCTAGAAAAATTGTGGCTGATTATCTAAAAGTGGAGGCTGACAGAATTTATTTTACAGCAGGAGGCGGAGATGGAAATAATCTTTTGCTGCAAGGGGTTATCAATGCAAATTCCCGTATAAAAAAGCATCTGATTACGACAAAGATTGAGCATCCATCTGTCTATGAAGTATTTAGGCATTATGAAAATGCTGGTTTTGAAGTTGATTATCTAGATGTTGATAGAGATGGATATGTAAATTTGGAGCAGCTTCAAGATGCAATTCGTGAAGATACATTGATTGTATCTGTAGGAGCAGTAAATAGTGAAACTGGAGCAATTCAGGATTTAGAAAAAATTTCGAAAATTATTCAATCAAAAAATAAAGACACGTATTTTCACACTGATTTTGTGCAAGGTCTTGGATGTACAAATATAAAATTTGATAAATTTCCTGTAGATGCAATAACAATAAGTGGACATAAAATTCATGCACCAAAGGGAATTGGAGCCATCTATATAAACAAACGTGTTAAAATTGCAAATATAATTTACGGTTCAAATGCTGAAAATGGAATTGTAAAAAGAACAATGCCTACGGAACTTATTCTTGCCTTTACAAAAGCTGTAGAAATTTTATCAAGGGAAGATAAACTAGAAATGGAGCATTCCCAAAAGATAAAGAAATTACTTGCAGACAGGATTTGTGAAGAGATTAATGATATTAAGCTTAATTCATCACTTAATCCTGAAAAATCAAGTCCAAAAGTTTTGAATATTTCTTTTAAGGGAACAAAAGCCGAAGTATTGACACATTTTCTGGGAATGTATCAAATTTATGTTTCTACAGGCTCGGCTTGTTCATCAAAAAAAGGAAATAGCAGAATACTTGAAGTTATGGGGCTTAATCAATCTGAACTGGATGGAGCGATAAGATTTAGTTTTTCAAAAGATAATACTGAAGAACAGATTGCTGAAGTTGTCAAAAGGCTAAAGGAAAGTGTGGAAAGAATTAGAAAAATGAGATAAAATTTTTTTTAATAATATTTAGAAAGGGAAAAAATGAAAAATTATACTAATAAAAATTTATTAGACGCAATAGGTCTTTCTTATGGAGAATTGTCACTGAAAGGGAAAAACAGGGGACAATTCGAAAAAAAATTACGAAATAAAGTCAATAAAGTGTTAAAGGGATTTGATTATCAGCTTTTTGACGATTTGTCAAAATTATATGTTTTAATAAATCCTCAAAATCTAGATGAAGTAACAGACAAGTTAAAAAAAGTTTTTGGAATAGTCGGACTTAATCAGTCAGCAAAAGTTGAAAGAAATGATGAAGTTATAAAGGAAAAAGTGCTAGAATTTGCAAATTATGCTTATGAAAATGGAGCTAGAACTTTTAAAATAACAGTCAATCGAAGTAATAAAGGATTTGAAAAAAAATCTATGGATTATGCACGTGAACTTGGAGGACATGTACTTGTAAACAGTCCGTTTGAAAAAGTTAAAATGAAAGATCCAGATGTTATGATAAATGTAGATATTAGAAAAAATGTTTATATCTACACAGATAGAATAAAAACTTATGGAGGACTTCCTCTTGGATCGACAGGAAAGGGGCTTGTTCTGTTATCTGGTGGAATAGATAGCCCAGTTGCTTCGTTTATGATGGCAAAAAGAGGGATGCGTCTGAACTTTATTACATTCCACAGTTTCCCATTTACAAGTCAGCAAGCTCTTGAAAAAGTAAAGGAGTTAACTGATATTTTATCACTTTATGTTGGAAAAACAAGACTTTATTCATTAAATATACTAAAAATTCAGGAAGCAATAAATACTCAGACAAAAAAAGATTTAGCAACAATTCTGACAAGACGTGCTATGATGCGTCTAGCTGAAAGATTGTCGAATACTATGCAATACCAAGCTTTAATTACAGGAGAAAGTCTTGGACAAGTGGCATCTCAAACAATGGGAGGGCTTACATGTACAAATGCTTCTGTAGAAAAATTGCCGGTATTTAGGCCTCTTATCGGAATGGACAAGACAGAAATAATTGAAATTGCAAAGGAAATAGAAACTTATGAAAAATCTATTGAACCGTATGAAGATTCATGTGTAATTTTTGCACCAAAGCATCCAGTTACAAATCCAAAGCTGGAAGATGTGCTGGAAGAAGAGGCAAAAATTGAAAATTATGATGAAATTATGAATGAAATTTTTGAAGAACGTGAGTATTTTAATTTTGGGTAAAAATAAATTTTAAAAAATAATAATGGAGAAATTTTATGGATGAAAAAAAAGAGTTGAAAAAACAAAAAAAAGAAGCAGTAGAAAGTGGATTTAAGAAAAGAATTGAGGAAATAAAAAGGATAATTTATTTAATTTATAGAAATTATCGAGATGGAGAAACACAAATACTTGCAATTTCCCTTACTTACTACTCACTTTTAGCAATTTTTCCTGTAGTTGCCCTAGTTTTAGGAATTACAAAAGGATTTGGGCTAGATAAGATATTTATACAGAAATTTTTTGAATTATGGCCAGGAAACAACAGTTTTTTAAAAATAATTGTAGATATAGCACAAAGACTTTTGTTATCGACAGAAAGCAGTATATTAACAGGTGTAGGAATTGTAATTCTGATTTATTCCGCAGTAAAAGTTTTGATAATGTTGGAAAATTCATTTAATAAGATATGGAAAATTAACAAAAAAAGATCTATAACAAGAAGAGTTATTGACTATATTGCGATTATATTTTTAGGTCCAATATTTTTTGTGTTATTGTCGGCATTAAATTCGTTTGTAGTCGAGGAAATGGTAAAACATTTTCCAAGTAATGGTGTATTACTTAATTTGTTTATTGGACTTTTCGGGCCTGTGACATATATTATTCTGTTTAGTTATCTATTTTATATAATTCCGAAAATGTAAAAATAAAACCAGCTGTTTTTGCTGGAGTTGTAACAACAGCGCTTACTTTTGGATGGAAACTGTTATTTTTACTATTACAATCTTCAATTACAAAATATAATATAATTTATGGAAGCCTTGCATTAATTCCAATTTTTCTAATTTGGGTACAATATGTCTGGGTAACAATTTTATTAGGAGCACAAATAGCATTTTCAATTCAGACTTCTGATGAGTTTTTGTATAATGAAAAAATTGAAATGCCGATAAAGGTAAAAAGAGAAGCGGGAATTCTAATTCTATCATTAATAATTAAGAATTTTGTGGAAAAAAAGGAAGCATTTACATATCAGAAATTAACAGATAGACTAGGTATGGAAGTATTTTTTGTGAAAGAAGTGCTGTCTGATCTTGAAAAAATGGGATTTATAAATGAAGTGTTCTATGATAAAAATTCAGATAGCCAATATCAAGTTGCATATAGCCCTGAAACTATTACAATCAGAGAATTTATGAAAAAATTTGATACAAAAAATATTGAACATTATGAAAATATTTTTAGTAACTTGAATGAGGAGGATCAAAAACTTCTAGAAAAGATAAGAGAAAAACTGGCAATGAAAAAAATTGAGAGTTCTGAAGATGAAATTTCAAACGAACAAGAGGAATCAGAAGAAAAAAATTTTGATGACTCAGAAACTTCTATGAATTCAAGGAAATCAGAAGAATTGACAATAGATTTTCAAATTTCAAAACAATCAAAACAAAAAAATGAAAATTCACAAGTAAAAGATTCTCCTAAAATAATAAGAAAAGAAAAAATTAATCGTGAATCTGAAGTACAGCCAACTACAACAGATGTAGAAAATTCTGCAAATACACAGAAAAAAGCCAGATATGAAGATGGAACTTGGAAATTCTTTTAGCAAATAAAAAATTATGCAACTGAAAAGGAGACTTAGAAATGATAGTAATAGTACTAGTAATGACGATTATAAATATTATTTCAGTAGCCGCAATAATTATTTATCTCAATAGAAAAAATAATAAAAATACGGAAAAAATGATAATAAATCAAATAAATGAAAATAATAAGGAAAATTTTGAGGAAAATAAGAAAAAATTTGATGAAATTGAAAAATCAATAAATCTTAATACAAAAAATAATTTACTCGAAGGAATAAGCAATTTAGGAAATGTATTATCTGAAAATAATGAAAAACTTCTTTTAAGATTTAATGAGCTTGGACAGAATATAAATACCACGATGAATACCAATAATCAGCTTTTATCTAAGAATCATACCGAAAATACACAGCTTTTGACTACAAGTATGAATAATAATATTCAAAAACTGTCTGTCAGATTAAATGAAAATAATACAGCCTTGACAGGTGTTATGACTGAAAATAATCAGCATTTGACTAAAAATATAAATGAATTTAAGGATGGACTTAATAAAAATATAAATGAAAATTTTGAAAAATTAAGTCATAAAGTTGAAAGCAGACTTGATTTAATGAATACAAAGGTAGAAGAGCGCCTGTCGAAAGGGTTTGAAGAAACTACAAAAACTTTTGGAAATGTGCTGGAAAGATTAAGTAAAATTGATGAAGCACAAAAAAAGATAGAGGCATTATCAAGTAATGTTGTTTCACTTCAGGATATTTTAACAGATAAAAAAAGCCGTGGGATTTTCGGAGAAATTCAACTTTATCAAATATTATCTTCAGTTTTTGGAGAAAAAAATGATAAACTTTATCAAAAACAATATAAACTTTCAAATGGAACAATTGTTGATTCAATTATTTTTACTCCAGAACCCCTTGGCAACATCGCAGTTGACTCAAAATTCCCATTAGAAAATTACAGAAAAATGTATAATAATGAATTATCTCAGATTGAAAGAGAAAATGCTAGAAAAGATTTTGTGAGTGACTTGAAAAAACATATAGATGCGATTTCTTCAAAATATATAATAAAAAATGAAACAAGTGAACAAGCAATATTATTTCTTCCGGCTGAAGCAATTTTTGCTGAAATAAATGCTTATCATACAGACATAATTGAATATGCTTACAAGAAAAATGTACGAATAGCTTCACCAACAACATTAATTTCAGTATTGACAGTAATTCAGGTTACAATGACAAATTTGGAACGTGACAAATATGCAAACATAATTCAGCAAGAATTGGAAAAATTGAATGTTGAATTTACAAGATACCGTACACGTTGGGATAATTTGCAAAAGGATATTGAAAAAGTTTCCAAAGATGTAAAAGAAATAAACACAACTTCAAATAAAATAAGCAAAAGATTTGTAGAAATTTCAAATGCAAAATTTGAAGAAAAAATAGGAAATAACAATGCAGAAAGTTTTAAGATTTTAGAAATTGAAGAATAAATGAATCTGATAAATTTAACAAAAAAGTTATGCTAAATTTTATAAAAAATAGTTTTATACAATTTCTACTACAATTAAAATGGAAAAAAGTATTAGTATAAAAAGGAGAAAGAATAAACAATGCAAAAAAATGGAATAATATTTGGAAAATTTTATCCATTGCATACTGGACATGTTAATTTCATTCAAATAGCCAGTGGTTACGTAGAAAATTTATATGTTGTCGTATGTACAGATGATGATAGGGACAAAAAATTATATGAAGAATCAAAAATGAAGAAAATGCCGACCATAAAAGATAGAATCAGATTTGTAGAGAAAACTTTTAAACATCAGAAAAACATAAAAATAATACATCTTGCAGAAGATGGAATTCCTTTTTATCCAAATGGATGGAAACTATGGAGTGAAAGGGTACAGGAAGCACTTTTAAAAAATAAAATTAAAGTGGATGTAATTTTTACAAATGAAACTCAAGATGTAGAAAATTATAAAAATAATTTTTTAACATTACCAAATTTCGAAAAAACTTTTAATAAAAATTTGAAAATTCAATTAATAGACATAAATAGAAATAATTTTCATATCAGTGCAACAGAAATAAGAAAAAATCCATATAAAAACTGGTTTTTTATTCCAAAATATGTAAGAGAGTTTTTTGTCTTAAAAGTAGCAATAATCGGTTCAGAACACTCTGGAAAAACTAATTTGGCTCATAAATTATCCAATTACTACAACACAACTTACGTAAAAGAATATAGAAAAGAGTATATAAAAGAAGAATTACAGAATCATACAGAAAATATACAATATTCTGATTATAGCAATATTGCTTATGAACATAACAGAAGAATATTGGAATCTGTTAAAAATGCTGACAAACTAACTTTCATAGATACTGAATTTTCCTCTTTGCAGACTTTTTCAATAATTCAAAATTATCAAAAAAATCTAGTAATAGAAGATTTAATTAAACACAGCAGCTTTGATATACTAATATATATTGAAAAAGAAATAAATTCGAAAAATGAAAAACCTGAATTTGATAATATATTACAACACTTACTAAAAAAAAATAATCAGAAATTCATAAAATTGTTTTATAAAAACAATAAAAGTCTTACAGAAAATTATATAAAGAGTATTGAAATAATAAATAAATATCTCGAAATAAATTAAAAATAATTTATTGGAATAATATCATTAAAACTAAGAAATAACAAGTGCTTTCTAAGAGCTAAAAAATGATTTACGAATAAAAATATAAAAAAACTTTAAAAAAATGGAAAAAAGTAGTTGACAAAGGGGAG
>NZ_CALHQO010000318.1:0-2014 GCF_938036635.1 uncultured Leptotrichia sp. | reverse complement strand
GGGAGGTGGTAAAAATGAATTAGGATTTTACTATTTTGGTAGCTATAGTCATTTTATTTTTGATTATTAGTAAAAAATAGTTAAAATTCATCATCGGCATCACCTTAATGCCTGTCAATCTGTATATTTAGATTGGCAGGTTTAAAAAAATGACTTTATTGAATATGAAGGAGAAAAATATGGATACAAAAAAATTAGATAAAAAATGGTGGAAAAAAGAAGTTGGATATCAAATATATCCAAGAAGTTTTTATGATAGCAACAATGATGGAATTGGAGATTTGAATGGAATTACGGAAAAATTGGATTATCTAAAAGAACTGGGGATAACTCTTATCTGGATTTGTCCTGTGTATAAGTCGCCAATGGATGACAATGGATACGATATTTCTGATTATTATGATATAAATCCTGAATTTGGAACAAAGGAAGATTTGGAAAGATTAATTTCAGAGGCGGAAAAAAGAGAAATAAAGATAATTTTAGATTTAGTAATTAATCACACTTCTGATGAGCATGAGTGGTTTTTGGAAGCGTTGAAAAATCCTGAAAGCAAGTATAGAAATTATTATATTTTTAAAAGAGGAAAAAATGGACTGCCACCAACAAACTGGAGAAGCCATTTTGGAGGTTCTGCTTGGGAAAAGGTTGAAGGGGAAACTGATGAAAATGGGAATGAAATGTATTATTTACATTTATTTTCAAAGAAACAGCCTGATTTAAATTGGGAAAATCCTGAAGTAAGGGAAGAACTTTATAAAATGGTGAATTCCTGGCTGGAAAAAGGAATAGCTGGATTCAGGGTAGATGCTATAAATTCAATAAAAAAAGACAAAGATTATCTAGACTTGCCTGTTGATGGAGCGGATGGTTTTGCATTTAGCATAAAATATACGTTAAATCAGCCAGGAATTGAGGAATTTTTAGGAGAACTGGCAGAAAAAACATTTAAGAAGTACAACTGCATGACTGTAGCTGAAACACCTTTGCTGGAATATGAAAGATATAATGATTTTATTGGTGAAGATGGATTTTTTTCAATGATTTTTGATTTCAGCTATTCTGATTTAGATATGGCGAAAGAAGGTTTTTACTATTCAGTGCAGGATGTGAAAATTAATGAATTGAGAAAAAAAATTTTTGAAAGTCAGTTGACACAGCAGAAATATGGATGGGGAGCACCATTTTTGGAAAATCATGACTTACCTAGAAGTTTGAATAAATTTTTAGGGAAGAAAGCAAATGAAATAAATGCAAAATTACTTGCGACATTGTTTTTCTTTTTACGTGGGACACCGTTTATTTATCAGGGACAGGAAATAGGAATGGACAATTTTGAGAGAACTGATATAGCACAGTTTGATGATATTGCCAGCAAAGATCAGTATCAACGTGCATTGGGAGAAGGTTTTTCTCCTAAAGAAGCACTATATTTTGTAAACAAAAGAAGCCGTGACAATTCAAGAACTCCTTTCCAATGGGATAGCAGTAAAAATGCTGGATTTTCGAAAAATGAAGATGTAAAAGCATGGATAGAATTAAATGGAAGTCAAGATAAAGTAAATGCAGAATCTCAAATAAATAATGAAAATTCAATTTTTGCCCATTATAAAAAAATGATTGATTTACGACAAAATGGAAAATATTCAGATTGTCTGATTTTTGGGGAATTTATTCCAGTAGAATTAGAAAATGATGAAATAATCGCATATATAAGAAAATATAAAAATCAGCAAGTTCTTTGCATTAATAATTTTTCTGATAAAAAACAGAGAGTGGATCTAAGCGAAATTGCTAAAAATATTGATGAAACAGAAATCAAGCTAGGAGATATTCTGATTAATAATTATGCGAATATTGAAAATGATGGAAAAGCGCTAATTTTGGAAGGATACCAAAGTTTGTTAGTGGAAATTCACATGTTATAAAGATTTTACGGAAATATCGATAGATAATTTGTATAGTAAAACTAGTTTAAAACAGAACTCAAAAATTATGACTATTTTACTCAAAC
>NZ_CALHQO010000317.1:0-6155 GCF_938036635.1 uncultured Leptotrichia sp. | reverse complement strand
ATAAGATTAATAGGTTATAATAGTATGAAATGATTAAAATTTAGGAGGAAAAAATGAAAAGCTTATTAACTCTTATTGTGGATATTTTAAAAGTTCCATCAATTTTAGTCGGATTAATAGCAATGATTGGGTTATTAGTTCAAAAAAAACCATTTACAGACATAGTAAAAGGTACAATTAAAACTATTTTAGGATTTTTGGTATTAGGTGGAGGAGCAGGACTGGTTGTAAACTCATTAGCACCTATGGGAAGCATGTTTGAACAAGGATTTCACGTTCAAGGAATAGTGCCTAACAATGAAGCAATTGTTTCATTGGCATTAAAAGAATACGGAACAATAACAGCGTTAATAATGGCACTTGGAATGTTCTGGAACATATTTATCGCAAGATTTACAAAATTAAAATATATTTTCCTGACAGGACACCATACTTTATATATGGCATGTATGATTGGAATAATATTAAAAGTTGGAGGATTTCAAGGACCTTTACTAGTAATCATTGGTTCATTGACATTAGGACTTGTAATGGCAATATTTCCTGCATTGGCACAACCTTATGTTAGAAAAATTACTGGAAGCGATGATGTTGGATTTGGACATTTTAGTACAATAGGATATGTTTTATCAGGATTTGTTGGAACTTTAGTTGGAAAAGGTTCAAAATCAACTGAAGAAATGAAATTACCTAAAAATTTAAGTTTTTTAAGAGACAGCTCTATTTCCATTTCATTGACTATGATGATAATTTATTTAATTTTAGCATTAGTCGCAGGAAAAGGTTATGTTGAAAAGGAACTAAGTGGCGGAGATAACTTTTTAGTATTTGCAATTATTCAGGCTATAACATTTGCAGCGGGAGTTTATATTATTTTATCAGGTGTTAGACTTGTTCTTGCAGAAATAGTGCCTGCCTTTGTAGGATTTTCCGAAAAACTTGTGCCAAATGCAAAACCTGCATTAGACTGTCCAATCGTATTCCCTTATGCACCTAATGCTGTATTAATCGGATTTTTATGCAGTTTTTTAGGAGGAGTTATCGGATTATTTATGCTTGGTATGCTAAAATGGACTCTTATTCTACCTGGAGTGGTGCCTCACTTCTTCTGTGGAGCGACAGCAGGTGTATTTGGAAATGCTACTGGCGGTAGAAGAGGAGCTTCAATTGGAGCTTTTGCAAATGGACTATTACTGACATTCCTACCTGTAATTTTATTACCAGTGTTAGGAAATTTAGGATTTGCAAACACTACATTCTCTGATGCAGATTTTGTAACAGTTGGAATTGTATTAGGTAATATGGCAAAACACGTATCTCCTGCAATAGTTTCTGGAATAATCGTTGGAATAACTGCTATTTTAGTAGCCTTTGGATTTGTACCTTCAAAAAAATCAAAATAAATTATTGTTAAAAATTGATTATCATTTGGAAGGAGCCAAAAAATGAATAGTGATTATAATGAAAAAGTGAAAGAAATGAAAAAATTAGCTGCCAATATTAGAATCAACACATTAAAATCCCTTACCAATTTAGGTTTTGGTCATTATGGTGGAAGTTTGTCAATTGTTGAAATCTTGGCAGTGCTGTATGGCGGAATTATGAATATTGACGCTAAAAATCCACATTGGGAAGACAGAGATTATTTTGTGCTGTCAAAAGGGCATGCAGGCCCTGCACTCTATACAACCCTAGCTTTAAAAGGATTTTTCCCGCTTGAAGAAATTTACACATTAAATCAAAATGGAACAAATTTACCAAGCCATCCAGATAGACTCAGAACAAAAGGAATTGATGCAACAACAGGTTCCCTAGGGCAAGGAATCTCAATTGCCACGGGAATTGCAAAAGCTCTGCAAATAGACAAAAAAAATAATAGAGTTTTTTGTATTATTGGAGACGGAGAAATAAACGAAGGACAATGCTGGGAAGCATTTCAGTTTATTGCTCACCACAACTTAAATAACTTAACAGTGTTTCTTGATTACAACAAAAAACAGCTGGATGGTGCTTTAGATGAAATAATAAAACCTTTCTCTTTTGAGGAAAAAATGAAATCATTTGGCTTTGATGCTGTTACTATAAAAGGAAATGATATTGAAAAAATGTATGATATTTTGAAAGTGCCTCGTAAAAACAATGAAAAACCACTATTTGTAATACTTGACACTATAAAAGGGCAAGGTGTCGAATACATTGAAAAAATGGAAAATTCTCATCATCTAAGATTGACTGATGAACTAAAGCGAGAAATCGAAAAGGCGATAAAAGATTTGGAAAGTGAGGTGGAATAAATGATAAAAGTTTATACTGGAACTCCAAAAAAAGATGAAATAGAAATGAGAAAAGTTTATTCTTCCAAACTTTGTGAATTACTGGAAAAACATAGTCAAGTTATAGCTCTCGAAGCTGACTTAATGAACGCAATTACAACTGACAAGATACAGGGTAAATACCCCGAAAGAGTGATAAATTGTGGAATAATGGAAGCAAATATGATAGGTGTTGCAGCTGGAATGTCTATTGCTGGAAAATACCCATTTGCACATACTTTTACAGCTTTCGCAAGCCGAAGATGCTTTGATCAATTGTTTATGTCGGGGGCATATCAGAAAAATAATATTAAAATAATTGCTTCTGATGCTGGCGTAACTGCCGCCCATAACGGAGGAACTCACATGTCCTTTGAAGATATGGGAATAATGAGAGGTCTCGCTAATACAGTTGTATTAGAAGTGACAGATGCCACAATGTTTGAAAATATTCTCGAACAAGTTGCCACAAAAGATGGCTTCTACTGGATTAGAACAATCAGAAAAAATGCATCAACAATCTATGAAAAAGGCTCAACTTTTGAAATTGGAAAAGGAAATTTATTAAAAGATGGTTCAGATATTACTTTAATCGCTAATGGAATTATGGTAGCAGAAGCCTTGAAAACAGCAGAAAAATTGGAAAATGAAGGAATAAATGCCGCTGTAATAGATATGTTTACTTTAAATCCAATAGATAGTGAATTAATCAAAAAATATGCACAAAAAACAGGGAAAATAGTAACTTGTGAAAACCACAGTATTCACAATGGTTTAGGAAGTGCAGTCGCTGAAGTAATTGCTGAAACTGGAGACGCAAAATTAAGAAGAATTGGAATAAAGGAAAGATTTGGGCAAGTTGGAACTTTGGATTTTTTGATGAATGAATATGAGTTGACTGCAGAGTATATTTATAAAGCTGCAATGGAGTTACTAAAAGATTAAAATAAAAAATATCGATTTATTAAATTGAAATTTCTTAATAAGTCGATATTTTATTTTTTTATATTTATGAAAAAATCAGACAAGAGTATTCCTGCCTGATTTTTATTAGATAACTAAACTAATTGCTGCTTTTCTTTCTCGAAACCAGCTTTATCACTTCATTAACCACAAATGGTATTAATGCAAATATTAGCACTACATCCCAATTTCCAAATGAAATGTTTGTCACTTTAAATATTTTTGCAATTGGTACAAATGAAGTTAATCCTATTTGCAATGCAATTCCGATTATAATCGAATAAATCAAATATTTATTCTTGAAAATTCCAATTTCAAATATTGTTTTTTGGCTATTTCTCATTGTTAATGAATAAAATAGCTGTGATACTGTAAGCACGATAAATGCCATTGTTCTACCTTGTGTCAATGCGTGTTTTGCAGCTTCATTTCCAGCTTTTGCCATTGTTTCCAACTGTCCAAGATTTCCAATCATTCCAGTTTCATTAATTCCAATATAAAATGCTGCCAATGTTAAAAATCCGATTAATGTTCCACCAATTACTGCACGCATTCCTGCACCTTCCGAAAAGAAACTTTCCTTAGGATTTCTTGGAGAACGTTTCATTACATCTTTATCCCCTGGATCAATTCCAAGTGCTAATGCAGGTAATGTATCAGTAACTAGATTTACCCATAATAACTGTGTTGCAACTAATGGCAAGTCCCAATTCAACAATGTTGATAAGAAAATACAAATTATTTCTCCCAAATTACATGAAAGCAAGAATATGATAGTTTTTTTGATATTATTATAAATGTTTCTTCCTTCTTCAATCGCATGAACAATCGTAGTAAAGTTGTCATCAGTCAAAATCATATCACTTGCACCTTTTGAAACATCAGTTCCTGTAATTCCCATAGCAACACCAATATCAGCAAATTTAAGTGACGGAGCATCATTCACTCCATCTCCTGTCATCGAAACAATATTACCTTTTTCCTTGAATGCTCTTACGATTTTTACCTTATGTTCAGGCGATACTCTTGCAAAAACTCTATATTTGCTAATGTTTTCAGAAAATTCCTTATCTGAAATCTCATCAATTTCAGCACCAGTCAGACTTTGACTTATATCTGTAGCAATTCCTAATTCTTTTGCAATGGCAACTGCTGTATTCTTGTGATCTCCTGTAATCATAATTGGAGTAATTCCAGCATTTTTTGCTTCTGTTATCGAATCTTTAACTTCCGTTCTTGGCGGATCAATCATTCCAACAATTCCAACTACAACCAGCTCTTTTTCCATTTCTTCTGGAGCAATTACAGTATCCACATCTTTAAAAGCTACTCCCAGCACACGAAGTGCATCATCCGACATTTCTGTTGCAACTTTTAATATTTTTTCTTTCATTTCCTCAGTCAATACAACAATTTTTCCATCCACTAGAATTTTATCTGCTCTTACTAGAATATTGTCAATAGCACCTTTTGTATGAACTCTATACTTGCCATCTCCTTCTTCATTTAATGTTGACATTAATTTTCTATCTGAATCAAATGGATTTTCACTTACTCTTTTGTACTCTGCATTTAAAGTATTTTTCTCAAGATTAAATCTATCTCCCAGTACAACCAGTGCCACTTCTGTTGGATCTCCAATATCCTGTCCACTGTCAATAGAAGCATCTGAACAAAGGACAAACGAACGAATTAATTCAGTTTCATCCTTATTTGCCACAAAATCTCTACCTTCTGATGGTATATCCCTCAAATTATCAAATGTATAAGTTTTTACAACTGTCATTTTATTTTGAGTCAATGTTCCCGTTTTATCTGAACAAATTATATTTACTGCTCCCAATGTTTCCACTGCAGGCAATTTTCTTACAATCGCATTTTTCTTTGACATTTTATTTACACCCATCGCAAGCACGATTGCAACAATTGCAACAAGCCCTTCAGGAATAGCAGCAACTGCCAAACTTATTGACGTCATAAACATTTCTAAGATAGGACGTTTTTGAATAATTCCAACAATAAATATTACAGCACAAATTCCCATTGCAATATAACCAAGAGTTTTACCAAGTTCATCTAGCTTTATTTGAAGAGGAGTTAATGTATTTTCATCTTCATCAAGTATTTTTGCAATTTTACCAATTTCTGTTTCCATTCCTGTTGCAACTACGACACCTTCTCCACGTCCATAAGTGGCCATGGTTGACATAAATGCCATATTTTCCTTATCTCCAACAGGAATTTTTTCATCTTTGGTAATAAAATCAGCATTTTTTTCACTTGGTACTGATTCTCCCGTAAGTGCCGACTCTTCAATTTGTAAATTGGCACTCTCTATAAGCCTTACATCTGCTGGAATAAATCTACCAGCATCTATTATCAAAATATCTCCTGGAACCAAATCTTCTGAGTTAACCTCTATAACTTCTCCATTTCTTCGAACCAAGCTCTTAGGAGTTGTCATTTGCTGAAGTGCTTCAAGCGCCTTTTCAGCCTTAGATTCCTGTACTACTCCAACTATTGCATTTATAAGTACCACTGCCATTATAATCAAAGCATCTGTCCAGCCGTGTTTAATATCCACTATCAGATTTATCACAGCCGCTGCAATTAATACATAAATCAGCATATCCTGAAGCTGTGCAATAAATAATTGCATCAATGTCTTTTTGGCCTTTCCTTTTAATTTATTCTGTCCATATTTTTCAAGCCTTGCATTTACTTCATCTTTTGTCAACCCAACCTTAGGATTTACATTTAATTCCTTTAAAACTTCATTTTGTGATTTTGTAAACCACATAATTTTTTCACCTCTTTCTGTAATTACATTTACTTTTTTATTTAGATATCTAAGATTCAAATATATTTTAAAATTATACT
>NZ_CALHQO010000316.1:0-3673 GCF_938036635.1 uncultured Leptotrichia sp. | reverse complement strand
TTGCTAGTCAAAATTCTTTTTATTCCGTCGTTATCCAATCCTTCTCTTTCTTCATCAGTTAAAGTTAATTTAGTATCTTCAGCTTTTTTCTTTGCCATTTTATCTCCTTTAATTTTAATAAATTTTACTTTTAGTTTTTTCAACTTTTATTATTTTACACTATTTTTTAAAAAATTTCAAGGAATAATTTTAGATTTAATTTGATTTTAATTAGAACTTGTAAATAATGACATATTATTTACTTAACATTCTACTCAAAAATTCCTTAGTTCTTTCATGTTTTGGATTTTCAAAGATATTTTCAGGCTTGTCATCTTCCACAATCACACCTTGATCCATAAATACAACTCGACTTGAAACATCATGGGCAAAATCCATTTCATGTGTTACAACTATCATCGTAAGTCCACTTTTTGCCAAATCTTTCATTACTTTCAGAACCTCTCCAACCATTTCAGGATCTAACGCTGATGTCGGCTCATCAAATAATAAAACTTCTGGCTGCATTGCCAATGCTCTTGCTATTGCTACCCGCTGCTTCTGACCACCCGAAATTTGATTTGGCTTTGCATGAACAAAACGTTCCATTCCTACTTTTGCCAAAAATTCTCTTGCTGTTTTTTCAGCCTCATCTCTTGACTTTTTCAAAACTTTCATTTGTCCAATTACACAGTTTTCTAAAACACTTAAATTATTAAACAAATTAAACTGCTGAAATACCATTCCTACTTTTTCCCGCAATGTAACAAGCGACACATCTCCTGCCATTGCATCTTTTCCATGAATTAAGACTTGTCCGCTAGTAGGCTTTTCAAGTAAGTTTATACATCTTAAAAGTGTTGATTTTCCACTTCCAGATGAACCAATTATACTTACAACTTCCTTTTCATAAACATCAAAGTTTACATCCTTTAAAACTGTTCTCTTTCCAAAATCTTTTCTAATATTTTTTATTTCAATAACTTTTTTACTCATTATTTCTCCTCCCCATTAGAATCATCCAAAATTTCAAAATGTTGAGGCCCGTCAATTCGTTTTTCGATTTGTTTTAAAATTAATGATAATGTAAATGTTAAGAAGAAGTAAATCACACTTGTTATAATAAATACTTCATAATAACGTGAGTAAGTTCCCACAACAGAATTTGAAATAAAGAACAGTTCAGTAACACTTATTACATTTAATACAGATGTATCTTTAATATTTACAATAAGCTCATTTCCAATCATTGGTAAAATATTTCTAAACATCTGTGGAAAAATGATACTTTGCATCAACTGAAAATTCGTCATTCCAATAGCTTTTGCTGCTTCAAACTGTCCGTTATCAATGGAATCAATCCCTCCACGTATAATTTCACTCATATATGCACCTGTATTTATTGATACAATAAACAGTGCCGCTACCATTGGTGACAGATTAATATGAAATACTTGTGATAATCCATAATAAATTACCATTGACTGCACTATCATTGGGGTTCCTCTAAATACAGCAATATAGATTGAAGAAAGCCAGTTTAAGAATTTTAAGCCAGTTTTTTTATACTTATGAGACTGTCCATCAATTTCTGCTTCTGAATACCTTAATAATGCAACCAGTAATCCAATGAAAAATCCAACTACTGTACCCGTAATTGAAATATACAGTGTTGAAAGTGTACCTTTCAAAAAAGTCATCCAGTCGTTTTTAATAAAAAATATTACCCATCCAAAAAATGAACGTGAGGCTTCATTTGGCTGATTTTGTATAGACTTTTCCATGATACGTTGACGTACTTTAGGAGTTAAATTTTCATCTAATATTTTATTGATTTTTCCCTCCAGCTCTGTATTTCCTAATTTCATTCCAATAGCTACATTCACTTCTTCTGTATCGTATTTAAATCCTGTATTTTTATCAAATGAAATGAATTTTAAATTAGGATTTGAAAACTGAGCCGCCATAGCTCCCGGTCTTTCTGATATGTATCCATCTATTTTCCCTGAATTTAATGCTACTATCATAGCTGGAAAACTTTCCATTGCAGTTTGCTTCTGTACACCTTTCATCTGATCAATAACATCATAGTGAAGTGTGTTTAATTGCCCTGTAATTTTCGCTCCCACAAAATCATTAATCGACTTGGCGTTTGCATATTTTCCATTCTTTTTCACAACTACTACTAAATCTGATTCATAATATGGTTTTGAAAATGTTAGACTTTGACGTCTTTCAGGCGTTGCAGACATTCCCGCTATAACTAAATCAACTTTTCCAGAAGTCAGTGCAGGACCAAGCAATGCTTCCCATTTCGTTTTTACAATTACCAGATTTTTATTTAATTTTTTTGCAATAACTTTGGCTATTTCAACGTCATATCCCCCACAATAACCTCCATCAACTTTTATAGCACCATTTTTAGCGTCATTTTGAAACCAGTTGAAAGGAGCATATCCACACTCCATCCCAACCTTTATGTCATCACTATAGCCTGTTATGAAAGTTGCAACAAAAACTAATAATATTAATATTTTATTTCTTATTGTACTAAATTTCATATTTTATTATAATGCTCCTTTTTTTATTAAAGTTTCAGCTATTTGAATTGTGTTTGTAGCAGCACCTTTTCTTATATTATCTGCTACAACCCATAAATTCAAGGCATTATCTGCTGAAAAATCTCTTCTGATTCTTCCAACATAAACTTCGTCAGTATCCTGAGCATTTATAGGCATTGGATAAATATTATTCTTACCATCATTTTGTACTATAACTCCTTCTTTTTCCTCAAACGCACGAATTACATCTTCCAATTCAAATGGTCTTTCTAATTCGACATTTACAGATACTGCATGTCCATATCTAACCGGTACTCTCACACAAGTCGCAGTTGCTTTTAAATCTGGCAAGTTTAATATTTTTCTAGTTTCATTAATCATTTTTTCTTCTTCTTTTGTATATCCATTATCTAAGAAAACATCAATATGCGGCAATGTATTAAATGCAATTTGATGAGGATATCCTTTTGAAGGCTCCCCTTTTAGATTAGCTTCCAAATCATCAAGTCCTCTCTGTCCAGAACCTGCCACAGCCTGATAAGTTGAATAGACTACTCTTTTTAATCCATATTTTTCTTGTAAAACTTTTAATACAGGCATTACCTGAATTGTTGAACAATTTGGATTTGCAATAATTCCTTGATGATTTTCCAGTGCTTCTGGATTAGCTTCAGGAACTATTAACGGAATATTCTTATCCATTCTCCAAGCGCTGCTGTTATCAATAACAACTGCACCTTTTGCCTTAAATTTTGGAGCATATTCAAGTGATACTCCTCCACCAGCCGAAAATAAAGCCACATCAATATCATCAGCTATTGTGTCATCTTTTAGTTCAATAACAGTATATTCTGCTCCATTAAATTCAATTTTTTTACCAGCTGAATTTTTTGAAGCATAAAGGTATAATTTTTCTACTGGAAAGTTTCTTTCCTTTAAAACTTTTAGAAATGTTCTTCCAACAAGCCCTGTTGCCCCAACAATTGCTACTTTGTAATTTTTCATTATTTTTCCTCCTAAAAACTTTTTTGATTAAGGCTCTGTATCTAAATTTTTATTATTTTTCAAATTACCCTAATTCTAATACATATATAATACACTATTCTCATCTCTTTTTCAATATAAAAATAATA
>NZ_CALHQO010000315.1:0-1336 GCF_938036635.1 uncultured Leptotrichia sp. | reverse complement strand
GATAAAACTACCATCCTGTACCATATATTATATTTTGAGTTTACACAAAATTCTGGACACTCTCTTATAAAAATAACTTTATAAAATAGCCTCAGTATCAACTATTATAAATATTTTTTCTATGCCCTACTTCTAATGCTAATATTACTAAATTTTCATCTTGAATATTTACAATAACTCTGTAATTTCCTATTCTATATCTCCATTGTCCTTTTCTATTTGCTTTCAACATTTTTCCTTTACTGCGTGGATCTTCTGCAATATTTTCTAAATAAATTTTTATTCTTTTTTTTACAAATTCATCTAGTTTGCTAAAGTCTTTTACGAAATGTGGAGTTGGGATTATTTTATATTTTACAGTTCTTCCCATTTTAAAACTTCTCCTCCATTTTTCAAATAGCTTTCATATTCTGATAATCTTAAATCTGCTATTTTGGCATCATATTCATCTTCTAGTGAGTCAAACACTTTTGATTTTATTAACTCTGACAATGTAACTCCTTCAAATTGTGCCATGCTTTGCAAAAATTTTTTTTCCATATCGGACACTTTTAAACTTATGGAAGCCATGATACTCACTCCTTATATTTTATTTTTTGGGTAATACCATTATACTACTTTTTAAATTTTTGTCAATAATTTTTTACCTCAAATTCATCTGTCATCATCAATAACATAAAACTATTTTTGAATTAAAAATCTAATTTACAATATAGAACTAAAATAAGCCCATATTAGCCCCATAACGAAAAAATTTTGCATCAGACAAAGATTTATACCAGAAAGCGATTTAACAAACGCTACGGGCTTAATATGACGCAATATGAACTTTAATTTTTATCATCATCAATTTTATTTTATAATTTTAAGAAATTTTATCCTGATTTTTCTAATATATTTTTTTAATCAAAAAAAGAGCTTGTGCAAACATTTTGGAAGAAAACTCCCAATAATCTGTACATAAGCTCAAATATTTTATTTTTTATTCAATTAAATTTTCTTTTGATATTTTAAAATGAGTTGAAGTAAAATTTCTTAAACTGCCCATCCACCTCCAAAAACTGGGCTCTCATTTTCACGCTTAAACTAATATTACCTTATTTTTTTCAAAAAATCAAGCCCTTTTCAAAAGTTTTTCCCCATAAACTTTCCGAAATTTTCTAAATTTTGGAAAGCACGCTTACAAGTTTCTCGAAAATTAAAAAATTTTAGAAACTTATCGTGATTTTTTCAGCACATAAAATTTTGAAAAAATGGCTTTCGTTTGCACTCAAAAACTCATTTCATTCGTGAAAATAAAGTTACAATTCTCAAATTTAAAGATCATATTTTGCAT
>NZ_CALHQO010000314.1:0-1336 GCF_938036635.1 uncultured Leptotrichia sp. | reverse complement strand
TCTCATTTTCATTTTTAAAAATTTTAGAATTTTCAAATTGTAATTGTGCATTATAAAATGAGCCTAATTTTAGGGATAATTCTTGAAATAATTCGATATTTGTATCAAAATCACTTACTTTTAAAATTTCATTTTCAGATTTGCCAATTTCTTCTTTATAATCTAAATACAAGTCTTTTAAAATATTTTTAGAACTAAAGTTAATTTTTTCGATTTTTTCAATAATACGATTTTGACAAACTCTATCCAGCTCTACATAGCATGATTTTGGAATATTTGAAAATTGATTTTTTATTTCGTTTATTATTTTTTCTTTTTTAGTAAATAAAGTATCCTTATTATCAACTTCGTTTGAAAAATAATTTATTAACAAGTAATCTTTTTTATGATTTCCAATAAAATCAATAATTGTAACAAAATCTTTATTTTCAGCCTTTCTTAATCCTCTTCCAATTTGCTGTATAAAAATCGTTGAGGACATTGTAGGACGTAAAAATAGCAGTAAATTAATTGTTGGAATGTCAATTCCTTCATTTAAAATATCTACTACACATAAAATTTCAATTTTTTTATTTTTAAATTTTTCTAAAATTTCTGATCTTTCGTTTGAACTTGTATTTGCTGTGATTACAGCAGATTTATAGCCTTTGTTTGTAAATTCTTCTTTCATGAAAAAAGCATGCTCTATATTTTGGCAAAATGCAACAGCACTCAATTTATCACCATCAAAACCAAATTTATTGATTTTTTCAACAATATAATCGGTACGTGTGTTCAGTAATAAATTTTCTAATAATACTTTTTCATTATATTTCCCATTTTTGTAAGGAATATTATCATAATTAATCATATAATCATTCACGCCAAAATAATGAAAAGGCACAATTAAATCCTCTTCCAAAGCCTCTTTTATTCCAATTTCATCTACAATATTATAGTCACAAAGCGAAAGAATATCCTTGCCATCCATACGTTTAGGAGTTGCTGTCAAACCTAGCAAAAATTTACTCTGAAAATACGATAGCGTCTTTAAATAACTGTCTGACATTGAATGATGAAATTCGTCAACTATGATATAATCAAAGAAATTATGTTTAAATTCATTATAACAATTTCTTAATGATTGAATAGAAGCAAAAATCATGCTTTTATTAATTTCTTTTAAGCCACCGTAAATTCTTCCAAATTCATTTTTATCAATTTTAAGAATTTTTGAAAAGACATTCATTGCATTTTCCAGCAATTCTTCACGATGAGCAATAAATAAAAACTTTATATTTGAATTTTTGGACTTTCCATCATTTATTTCAAATAATTCATTTTCGGTATTAGAACC
>NZ_CALHQO010000313.1:0-2378 GCF_938036635.1 uncultured Leptotrichia sp. | reverse complement strand
GAAGCCACCCAATCAGGTGGCTTTTTTGTTGCTTGAAAAAGAAAATTTCATTTGGAAAAAAATTTAAAAAAAGATATACGTAAATGTATTGACAATTTAAAAAAGTGTGGTATATTTAAAATAAGGAAAAAATAAATCAAATATATAAAAATTTTTAGGAGGTATTCAACTATGATGAAAAAAATTCAACGATTCGGTGGAGCGATGATGGCACCAGTTCTATTGTTTGCATTCACTGGGATAGTCGTAGGATTGTCTTCTGTATTTACTAATACACAAGTTATGGGAAGTATTGCTGAAGAAGGGACAATGTGGCATAGCTTCTGGTATGTAGTACAAGAAGGTGGTTGGACAGTATTTAGACAAATGCCTATATTATTTGCTATAGGACTGCCAATCAGTTTAGCAACAAAGACAAATGCAAGAGCATGTATGGAAACATTTGCATTATACACAACATTTAATTATTTTGTAGCGGCAATATTGAAAGTATTTTATAAAATAGATGCAGCTGAACAAATAGCTAATAAAGTAACAGGATATTCTGCAATAGGTGGAGTTCCAACATTAGATACAAATTTATTTGGTGGTATTTTAATAGCAGCGTTAGTAGTATATTTGCATAATAAATATTTTGACAAGAAATTACCTGATTTCTTAGGAGTATTCCAAGGATCAGTATTCGTATACATGGTAGGGTTTGTAGTTTTAATCCCTTGTGCATTCTTAACAGTTCTAATTTGGCCTAAAGTTCAATTGGGAATTGGTGCAATGCAAGGATTTATGAAAGCTTCAGGAATATTTGGAGTATGGATTTATACATTCTTAGAAAGAATATTAATTCCAACTGGATTACATCACTTTGTTTATACACCATTTATATTTGGACCAGCAGCAGTTCCTGGAGGAATTCAAGTTTACTGGGTTGAACATATAAAAGAATTTGCTCAAAGTACTCAATCATTAAAATCTTTATTCCCGCAAGGAGGATTTGCTCTACACGGAAACTCAAAAATATTTGGTGCAATAGGAATAGCTCTTGCTATGTATGCTACTGCTAAACCTGAGAAAAAGAAAACTGTAGCAGCATTATTGATACCAATAGTATTTACAGCAGTAGTTTCAGGTATAACTGAACCATTAGAATTCACATTCTTATTTATAGCTCCAGTATTATTTGCAGTTCATGCTGTTTTAGCGGCAACAATGGCAGCAACAATGTATGCTTTTGGAGTAGTTGGAAATATGGGTGGAGGACTTCTTGACTTCTTATTCCTAAACTGGGTTCCAATGTTTAAAAATCACTCTGGAACAGTAATTACTCAAATAATAATAGGGTTAATATTCACAGTAATATACTTCTTTGTATTTAAATTCTTAATTCAAAAAATGAATTTGAAAACTCCAGGTAGAGAAGAAGAAGACGAAGAAATGAAACTTTATACTAAAGCTGATTATAAAGCTAAACACGGTGAAGGTGGAGCACAAGGTTCAGCAGCCATAGCTGGTGGAGATGAATATGCTCAAAAAGGTGCAATCATTCTTGAAGCATTAGGTGGAAGAGAAAATATCGAAGAACTTAATAACTGTGCGACTAGACTTAGAGTAAGTGTAAAAGATCCAAGTAAATTATCGCCAGATGCAGCATTTAAAGCAGCAGGAGCTCATGGTGTAGTTAGAAAAGGATCAGCTATTCAAGTAATCATCGGATTGTCAGTACCTCAAGTAAGAGAAAGAATCGAAGAAATGATGAAAAAAGGATAAAAATAAAATTTGATAAATAATTGAAATTAAATTTTATAAAAAAATTAAGAAAGAATTTTCAAAAGTTATATAGATTTTAGAAAGTTCTTTCTTTTTATATTTAGAATTTATAATATGTGTGGGGTGAAGAAAGTAGGCAATTGCTTCATACAAAAATATTTTATGACGGAAAAATATGAAAAAATATATCTTCCTCATGTTGTAAGTTACAGTTTATCTAGATAAAAAGAAAGCTTTATTTCGTATCGATTTAAATATTGACAAAATAGCTTTAAGTGATACAAATAAATATATTAAATAAAAGGAATTGATGTTATATGGGAAAAGTTGCTGCTAATTTTAGAATAGATAAAGAAACAAAGCAAAAAATGAAGAAAATTTGTAAGAATATAGAAATTTCAACAGGAGCAGCATTTAATATCTTTGCAAAAAAATTTACTCGTGAAAGAAAAATACTGTTTGAACTAATTCAGACCCTTTTTATAGGTGACTTTTTAGAGATTTTATTTGTATGCTTTGCTTCAAGTTCAATTGAATATATGTCGTTATTTTTTGGATTTTCAAAAAAAATATTGTTTAGAAATATGCTAGGCATAATATTTATTGGAATTATA
>NZ_CALHQO010000312.1:0-1341 GCF_938036635.1 uncultured Leptotrichia sp. | reverse complement strand
TATAAATAAATATATCTTTAAATAACGTATTTTTTGTTTTATAATACTTGGTTTACTTCTTCATAAAGTGCTTCTTTTGAATGTAACCCAACTAATTTTTTTACAGGTTTTCCATCCTTGAATAAAATTAATGTAGGGATGCTTTGAATTCCGAAAGATTGTGCTAATTCTAGTTCTTCATCTACATTTACTTTTCCTATTGTAGCTTTTCCTTCCATTTCTCCTGAAAATTCTTCAATAATAGGAAGTTGCATTTTACAAGGTCCACACCATTCTGCCCAAAAATCTACTAGAGCAACTCCATTTGCAATACTTTTTTCAAAATTATCTTTATTTAAACTTAATGCCATTTTACATCAACCTCTTTCTTAAAATCATTTTTGTTAAGTTTCATAATTTATAGTTTATTTTTTAAAAAAATTGTGTTATACTGTTTTTATAAAATCAACTATTCAATCAAGTAATTGAATAGTATCATATTTAAAATAAATTGTCAACACTTTTATTATAATTTTTAAAAGTATACTCAAATTTACTTTAAAATTCAGTTATTTAAGGATAAATGGGGACTTAGGAGCTTAATAATAATTTTTAAATTTAGATTTTATGAGATTTAGTATAAATGTAAAAGTAGAAAGGAGCTGAATTAAATGGATAAGATATGTCAAAATTACAAAAATAGCCTGTATTTGGGATTATCAAAAATTGGAAAATGCTTATCCAGTGAAAAAAGAATCGAAATACTGGATTTACTTGTGCAAGGATCAAAAACTGTGGAAAGTATTTCGAATGAAACAGGAATGAGTATTGCTAATACTTCAAGACATTTGCAGATTTTAAAGGATGGTAATCTAGTTGTCTGTGAAAAAAAGGGAAACTATGTTGTTTATGAGATTGCAAATACACAGATAATAGATTTGGTATACCTTCTGATTGGAGTAGGAGAGCAGCAATTGGCAGACATTCAACGGATACATAGCGAGTTTAATGACAGCTGCATGAAAATCCGTCCGATTACTTTGGAACAGGCTTATGAAATGGCAAAAAACAAAGAAACTTTAATAATAGACTTACGTCCGGCAGATGAATTTAATTCAAGTCATATAGAAAATGCAATAAATATTCCAATGAAGAATCTGGAAGAAAATATGAAGAATTTGCCCCAAAATAAAGAAATAATTGTTTATTGCAGAGGACGGAACTGTGCCTATGCAAATTTAGCTTCCAAACTTTTGAATGATAATGGATTTCATGCTTACAGCTTGAATCAAAGTTATTATGATTGGAAAAAATATGATAATTTTTGAGTTTGATTTTAAAAATAAGAAAGAGACTATTTCA
>NZ_CALHQO010000311.1:0-1078 GCF_938036635.1 uncultured Leptotrichia sp. | reverse complement strand
CAAGCATCTGCGTCAGCTTTTTCAAATGGCTTATCCGCATTATGAGAATCCAAATATCTCAAATAGTACCAAGACGAGTCAACGAAAGTATCCATCGTATCAGTTTCTCTTCTACCTTTTTTCCCATTCGACAAAATCACATTCTTAAACTCTTCCGAAGTTTCAAGCGGATTTCCTTTCCCATTAAATTCAATATCAGCAGGAAGTTTCACAGGCAAGTTTTCTTCTTCTTCCAAGTAAATATTCCCATCTTCATCATAAATCACAGGAATCGGAGTTCCCCAATATCTTTGTCTACTAATCAACCAGTCATGAAGTCTATAATTTACCGTTTTCTTACCAAGCCCAATTTTTTCCAATTTTTCAGTAATTTTCTCTTTTGCTTCATTACTATTTAATCCATTAAATTCTTCTGAATTTACCAATACTCCTGGAACTGTTAAAGCATTTTCCATTTTTTCAACAGAAACTTCTTCTAAATTTCCATTTTTATCAACAGGATTTACAACAATTTTCAAATCCAAGTTATATTTCTTAGCAAACTGAAAATCTCTTTCATCATGTGCAGGTACCGCCATTACAGCTCCTGTCCCATAATCCATCAATACATAGTTTGCAACCCACAACTGAACTTTTTCTCCATTTACAGGATTAATCACATAAAGTCCAGAAAATACTCCTTCTTTTTCCTTATCTTCCGCTGTACGAGCGATTTTATCCTCATTTCTCATCGCTTCAACTTTTTCTCTAATACCAGGATTTTCCTTTAAAATAACTTCCTCAACCAACGGATGTTCTGGTGCAACAGTTGCATAAGTAACTCCATAAAGCGTATCAGGTCTTGTCGTAAACACAGAAATTACAACTTCTCCCTTGTCATTCAATTTCAAATGTGAATTTCCATTATTTTCAAATTTATAATCCAAAATAAAGTCAACTTCAGACCCAGTCGATTTTCCAATCCAGTTTTTTTGCATAGTCAAAACTTGTTCAGGCCAGTGCCCTCTAAGTTCTTCGTGCCCTTGCAGCAATTCTTCAGCATAATCAGTTATTTTAAAGTACCATTGCGACAATTCCT
>NZ_CALHQO010000310.1:0-1553 GCF_938036635.1 uncultured Leptotrichia sp. | reverse complement strand
TTTGAAAAAAATAGAAAATTTGACAGTAACAATAGTTGGACTCGGAGTGATTGGAGCTGCTTTTGCACAGAGTTTTAAGGAAATTGGTATTAAAACTGTTTATGGGATTGATATTGATGAGGAAACGATAAAGAAGGCAGAAGAGAAAAATATTATAAACAAAGGATTTCTAGAAACTAAAGAACCTTTGGAAAAGTCAGATTTTGTGGTAATTACTCTTTATCCAAATTTGATGAAGTCGTTTTTTGTGAATAATATTAATTATTTTAAGGAAAATGCCATAATTACGGATGTTGTTGGAATTAAAGAGAAAATTATTAAAGATATTGATCCAATTATTGAGAAGAGTGGAAGAAATATTGACTTCATTTTTGGACATCCTATGGCAGGACGTGAGAAACGTGGGATTGATTTTGCAGATAGTAGAGTGTTTAAAGATGCCAATTATATAATTATTAAGGATGAAAAAAATAAAAAAGAAAATCTAGAACTGTTCTCAGAAATTGTAAAATGCATGGGTTTTAAGAAAGTCAGTTTTCTTACGGCACAGGAACACGATGAGATTATTGCGTTTACGAGCCAGCTTACCCACGCAATTGCGGTTTCGCTTGTAAATAGTGATAGTGAAAAGTACGATACGAATCGTTTTATTGGGGATTCTTATCGGGATTTGACGAGAATTGCGAAAATAAACGAGGATTTGTGGGCAGAACTTTTTATAGGTAATAAAAAAAATCTCTTAAAGATGATACAGCAGTTTGAAAGAGAGCTAGATGTAATAAAAGATGCATTGAATGATAATGATTTAGGAACTTTAAAGGAAAAATTTATAATTTCAACAAAACGGCGAGAAAAGATTGACTAAAGGAAAATTGATTCGGGAGGAATAAAATGGAAAACAATTTTGAAAATAAAAAATGTTTAAAAACATTAGTTGGCGACAATGTTTATCTTTCGCCAATTTCTCTTGATGATGTTGAAGAATATGCTGAAATGGTTAATGATATAAAAGTTTCGGTTGGTTTGGGCTATCTTTCTTATACTAATATCATAGATTTCGAAAGTGAAAAGGAATTTTTAATTTCAGCAAAAAAAGAAAAAATGTTTGCTGTTAGATTACTTAAAAATGACGAGCTTCTAGGAAATATTGGATTTAATTCAGTAGATTTACTAAATCGCACAGCAGTAATAGGAATTATGCTTGGAAATCCTAATTATCAAAGAAAAGGATATGGAATAGAAGCTGTAAAATTAATACTTGACTATGGCTTTTCATTTTTAAATTTGAGAAATATATCGTTAAGTGTATTTGAATATAATGAAGCAGCTTATAATTTATATAAAAAAGCTGGTTTTAAGGAAGTTGGAAGATTGCGAAAAGCAGTTGAGATTATGGGAAAAACTTATGATGTGATTATAATGGATATGTTAAAAGAAGAATTTCAGTCAGTTTATATAAAAAGGGAACTTGAAAAAAGATATAATTTGAAATAAAAATTTATATAGTAAAATCATTTTAAATTTTGAATTTAGTGGTTTTGCTATATTTTAAT
>NZ_CALHQO010000309.1:0-3468 GCF_938036635.1 uncultured Leptotrichia sp. | reverse complement strand
ATTAAAGAAATTTTTGGATAATTAAGAAAATAAATAATAGAAGTTAAGGAGTAATAATCAAATATACTTTTATATTTGAGAGATTAATTATGAAAAAGTATGATAAAATAATAATAGGATCGGGAATATATGGAATGTATGCTGCAAAACGAAGTTTAGAAAAAAATCTTAATGAAAAAATATTAATTATAGAAGTTGAAAAAGAGCCATTTAATAGAGGTTCTTATATTAATCAAGCACGACTTCACAATGGTTATCATTATCCTAGATCTTTTTCAACAGCATCAAAATCAGCAAAATATTTTAATCGTTTTTATAATGATTTCAAAAATGGTATTAACGATAAATTTGAAAAAATTTATGCTGTAGCATCTGATTATAGTTGGACAAACGGAGAACAATTCCAAAAATTTTGTGATAATTTAAATGTAAGATGTGATGAAATTCCTAAAGGGAAATTTTTTAATGAAAATACTATTGATAGGGCATTTCTGACACAGGAATATTCATTTGATGCTAAGATAATTGGAAAAATATTGTATGAAGAGTTAGTAAAATTAGGATGTGATTTTGAATTTGAAATGAAGATAGTGGAAATAAAGAAAGAAGAGAAAGAATATGTATTTAAAACTTCAAATGGCAAGACATATTCAACACCGTTTGTTTTAAATGCAACTTATGCGGGAATTAACATAATTCATAATCTACTGGGATTCGAATACTTGCCGATAAAATATGAATTTTGTGAAGTAATATTGTGTGAAGTTTCTGATAATATAAAAAATATTGGATTGACTGTTATGGATGGTCCTTTTTTTTCATTGATGCCATTTGGTTTAACAGGTTATCATTCTATAACAACTGTTTCAAAAACACCACATTTTACGAATTATGAAAATTTGCCACCGTATGATTGTTGTGGGGATTTAGAAAAACAAAAACATCCTGAACACTCAAAAGGTTGTATTCATTGTAAAATTTTTCCAAAAACAGCATTTGAAGAAATGGTTCAAATTGCTAAAAAGTATTTGAATGAGGATATTGAGATAAAATATGTCAAATCATTGTATACTATAAAACCTATTTTAGTTGCTTCTGAAATTGATGATTCAAGACCAACGATTATAAAACAATATTCTCAAAGTCCAGATTTTTATACAGTATTTTCTGGAAAAATAAATACAATGTATGATTTGGATGAAATATTATAATGTGGAGGAAGAAATGATAAAAAATTTAGAACAAAATTATATATCAATTGTTTTAGTTATAAATGAAGATAACAATCAAGTAGAAAAAAAGATAAAAGAAATTAAAAAAGTTTTGGATGGTAGTTTTAAAAGCAGTGAAATTGTAATAGTAGATAATACTACTAAAATCTCTTCTTTAGAATCGTTGAAATCTTTAAAATTTAAGCATACAGAAATAAAATTACCTATAAAACATAGAACTCAACAGGCATTAAATGCTGGAACGGCAATTGCAATAGGTGATTATATTGTTGAAATAGAAGATATTTCATTTGACATAGACTATAATAAAATAATCGAAATGTATAAAAAAAGTCAAGAAGGATATGATTTTGTATTTTTAACACCAAAAAAATCAAAAAAAACATCAAAAATATTTTATAGTATTTTAAATAGGTATTTTAAAAATTCTTTTAATGAAGACATTAATTCATCTGTTATGACTTTATCATCAAGAAGAGGACAAAATAAAGTGGCAGAAATTGGGAAAAAAATTATAAATAGAAATGTTGCATATGTTCTTTCAGGATTAAAGAGTTTTTCGATTGAAGTAAATCTAGATTATAAAAATAAAAGAAGTTTTTCGGAAAATTTAATGTTAATGTTTGATACATTAATTTATTACACCGATGCAATTATGTTATTTACTCAAAGATTAGCTTTTGGATTTTTTGTATTATTTGGATTAGGAATTATTTACAGTATAATTACAAAAATTGTAAAAGAAACAGTGGAAGGCTGGGCTTCATTATTTATAATATTGAGTTTGGGATTTTTTGGAATATTCTTTATTTTAAGTATTGTAATAAGATATTTACACCATATTTTACAAAATTCATTAAATACAAAAGATTATATTTATAGTTCTGTAGACAAAAAATGAGTTGATAAATATGAGATTAATAAAAGACTTAGTAAATAAAGAAACTGTTTTATATCTTGTTTTTGGAGTATTAGCAACGGTTTTAAATATATTGTTGTTTTATTTATTTATAAATGTCTGGAAAATGTCAACAGGATTAGGGAATCTATTAGATACTATTATTTGTATCCTATTCCAATATTTCACTAATAGAATATGGGTTTTTGAAAGTAAAAATAATGGAAAAGAAGCTATAAAAGAATTTATACAATTTATATTAGCAAGAGGAGTGACTGCAATTATTGATCAGATTTTTGTTGTAGTTGGGGTAGATTTTTTTGTAACAAAATACATTATTCTTTCTCAACAGAAAATTTTTAGCATAGGAGTTAAAATCTTATCTAATATTGTAGTAATCGTGTTAAATTATGTTTTTTCGAAGATGTTTGTTTTTAAAAAAAATTAAAAATTATTATACATTTATAAAAGTCTATAAATAAATTTTGCTTTTAATATAATAATTTAAGGCATAGAATCTTAATTAAATAAAGAAGTATTATACACGATAAGAAAAGAGAGAAAATGGATAATAAAAGAATATCTGCAACTGTAATCTGGTATAATCCAGACGATGAAAATATAAAAAATATAAGGACATACATTGATTATGTGGAAAAATTATACATAATTGATAATTCTAAAGAAAATAATAAAAAGTTAGCTGATAGTTTAAATAATTTAAAAACGGAGTATATTTATAATGATAAAAATTTAGGAATTGCAAAAGCTTTGAATTTGGCTTGTGAAAAGGCAGCTAATGATAATTTTGAATGGCTATTGACTATGGATCAGGACAGTTCATTTGATTCTAATAGTATAAAATCTTATTTTAGAACTTTTGAGAAGATGACAAAAAATAATGTCGGTATTATTTCTCCTAGGCATATTTTAAAAAATGATATAGATAAATCTAGCAATGATAACGAATCTGTTGAGATTGATCATGTAATGACTTCAGGAAATTTATTAAATTTAAAAATATGGGAAGAAATTGGAAAATTTGATGAAAACCTTTTTATTGATGAGGTTGATAGTGAAATATGCTTTAGAATAATAGAAAGTGGATATAAGGTCATTCAATTAAATAAAATACGAATGTTTCACGAATTGGGAAATCTCGAGAAAAGAAACTTTTTTACAAGAAAAATTTCTGTTTTAAACCATAATCATATAAGAAAATATTATATTATGAGAAACAAATTTTACATGTTAAAAAAATATAAAAAATAGATTTTTTAATAACTTACTTTATAAGTTTTTTTCTTAAATATTCAACTAGATAATATTTATTTGAAT
>NZ_CALHQO010000308.1:0-3923 GCF_938036635.1 uncultured Leptotrichia sp. | reverse complement strand
TTAAAAATAAATTTAAATAAAAATAATTTGATAAAAATGGGGAAAAGGAAAGGAAATTTAATGAGTTTAGTTCAGTTTAACAAGGTATATAAACAATTTGCGGGGGAATATATTTTGAGAGATGTTAATTTTACGATTGAAGAGAAGGACAAGATTGGGCTTGTAGGGGTAAATGGGGCTGGGAAGTCTACAATTATTAGGATGCTTTTGGGGGAAGAGCGGATTGATGGGAATGAGAATAATCTTAATGAGTTTGGGGAAATTGTGAAAAGTGGGGCTACAAAAATTGGGTATTTGTCACAGAATACAGAGTTTTCAGATGAAAAAAATACGATTTATGAGGAAATGATGACTATTTTTGAGGAAGAAAGAAAAATTTGGGATGAGATTCAGAAAGTTAATATGCTTTTGGGAACAGCGAACGAGGATGAAATGGAAAAGCTGATTAACAAGTCTGCGGAACTTTCTTCTGTTTACGAGGCAAAAAATGGTTATGAGATTGAATACAAGATTAAGCAGGTGCTTACAGGCCTTGAGCTTACTGGAGAATATGAGAATTTGCTATTGCAGGATTTGAGCGGTGGGGAAAGAACACGTGTTTCGCTTGCAAAACTGCTTTTGTCTGAACCTGACTTGCTGATTCTGGACGAGCCGACAAACCATCTGGACTTGATTTCGATTGAGTGGCTTGAGGATTATTTGAAAAAGTATAATAAGGCGTTTTTGCTTGTTTCTCACGATAGAATATTTTTGGATAATGTCTGTACAAAAATTTTTGAGTTGGAAAATAAAAAATTACACAAGTATGATGGTAACTTTTCATCGTTTATTCTTCAAAAGGAGATGATTTTGAAGGGGGAAATCAAGCGATATGAGAAGGAGCAGGAAAAAATTAAGAAAATGGAGGAATATATTGACAGATTTCGAGCTGGAATAAAGGCAAGACAGGCGAAAGGACGACAAAAAATACTGGATAGAATCGAGAGAATGGAAGATCCTGTATTTAATCCGCAAAGAATGAGGCTAAAATTTGAAGCGGCTAAAATGAGTGGGGAAAATGTGCTGAAAGTTAGAAACTTATCTAAAAGCTTTGACGGAAAAAAAGTTTTGAATAATATAAATTTTGAACTTTTCCGTGGAGAAAGAGTTGGAATTATTGGAAAAAATGGGATTGGAAAATCTACGCTTTTAAAAATACTTTTGGATAAATTGTCTAAGGATACAGGGGAAATTGAGTTTGGAACAAGGCTAAAAATAGGATATTATGATCAGAATCATCAGGAATTTTCACAGGAAAGCACAATTTTACAGGAAATAAACAATTCACTTGATTTGACAGAAGAATATTTGCGAACACTCGCAGGCGGATTTTTGTTTTCAGGTGACGATGTGCAGAAAAAAATCAGTATGCTAAGTGGTGGAGAAAGAGTCCGTGTGGCATTTTTGAAACTTTACATGGAAAAAGCTAACTTTCTGATTCTGGATGAGCCGACAAACCATCTGGATGTTTATTCCATCGAAGTGCTGGAGGATGCTTTGGAGGATTTTGACGGAACAATGCTAGTCGTTTCCCACAACCGACACTTTTTAGACACGATATGCAATACAATTTACTGCCTTGACGAAAACGGACTTACAAAATTCAAAGGAAATTACGAAGACTATAAAGAAAGCCTAAAAACAGCAAAATCAGCTTCTCAAGGAACAGACATCGAAATGAAGGAAGAGAAAAAACTTTCATATCAGGAACAGAAAGAACAGTCAAGAAAAATCGCAAAATTGAAACGTGATATTGAAAAACTGGAAAAGGAAATGGAAAAAATTACAGAAATGAGAGAAAACTTAAACGCAGAATACGAAAAGGCTGGAAAAGAAAACAATATGGAAAAACTGATGGAAGTGCAGGAAAAGCT
Organism: uncultured Leptotrichia sp.; assembly: GCF_938036635.1. Taxonomy (NCBI): domain Bacteria; kingdom Fusobacteriati; phylum Fusobacteriota; class Fusobacteriia; order Fusobacteriales; family Leptotrichiaceae; genus Leptotrichia; species uncultured Leptotrichia sp. The sequence goes on along the minus strand of NZ_CALHQO010000308.1, from coordinate 2,010 downwards.
CGACAGGCTGGAAGAAGAAGAGATGGAGAAAATGGAAGAGTGGGATGTGAAGAGTGGGGAGTTGGAAGAAATTTTAAATTAGGAAGGATTAAAACATGTATACATTTGAAGAGTTTTTAAGAAAAATAGATTTTTCATACGATAATTGGGATGATTATGGTTATAAAACAACAGCAAGAATTTATTTAAAAAATGAAAATGATGTTGTTGAAAGTGTGAATATAAATATCTATCCTAATAAAAGAGAAGTTTATATTGAATTATGTCAAGGTAAGAAACCAGAAGATAAAAATTTCTGTACTTTAGGTTCACAAGAATATTATAATTTTATTAATGAAAATATAAAAAAAAAAGACAGAAAAAAATGGTATAAATTAACAAATGATTTAGCTTATAATAAAGACTTATTTTTAGAAATGTTAGATAATAAAGAAATATTGTTCTTAAGAAGTTAGTTTTTACGTTTTAGAAATAAAAACGAAGTAATTACTCAATTGCATAGAATGGCTAGTAAAGGAGGTAAATATTTAGATGCATTTAATTTGAAATTACAAGATAATGAAAAGGTAGTTTTAGAGATTAATGTAAATCCAAAAGACTTAATTCCTAAAAATACATATTGTATTATAGGTAAAAATGGAACAGGAAAAAGTCATTTTTTAAAAAATATTGCGAAATCTGTATTGGGAGAAGAAACATCATATGCTTTAGAAGTTGAAAATGAAAAAAATTTAGAAAATGTAATATTTATATCGTATAGTCCGTTTGATGAAACTGTAGATATAAAAAATAAAGATAATTTTTATCAAATTGGATTAAATAGTGTAAATATAGAAGAAAAAGAAACAATTTTTGATTATTTTAATAGAGAATTAGTAGATAATATAATTGCAATACAGAATCCTGTTGCGATTAAATCTAAAGAATTGTGGGAAGAAATATTGGAAAAATTTTCTTATGAAGAGTGGGTTAGAAAGTTATTGGAAAAATTGAGTAATTTAGATCAAAAAATAGAGAATGATTTGCTTGAAACAAAAAAATTTTTAAAAACTGAAATTGAAAAATTAAGTTCAGGTCAAAAAATAGTGCTTTTGTCCCTAACTTCTTTGTTATTGAAAGTTAAAGAAAAAACATTTGTTTTAGTAGATGAACCAGAATTATTTTTACATCCATCAATGATAAAATCATACACAAGAGCATTAATTGAAATAATAACCAAAAATAATGGTATTTGTATAATAGCGACACACAATCCAATAGTATTGCAAGAAATACAAACCTCCTGTGTAAAAATTATTAAAAGTAATAGGGAAATAGAAGCATTTGAGAAATTAGGAATTAATTCATTTGGAGAAAATATTAATACATTAAATAATCTCATTTTTGGATTAGATATTCAGAATACAGGATATTATGAATTAATCTCATCATTGAGTAGAATGGAATTGGAAAGGGAACGTGAATTATTAAGAAAAATAATGGGGAGTGAAGGTAGAGTAATATTAAGTACATTTATGGAGATTGAAGATGAAAAAGCTTAATAAACCTGAGTTTTCTATAAAAGATATTATAGAAGAAAATAATAACTATTTTGAAAAAGAATTAAATGAAGAAATAAATGATTTAGTTGAAGAAGAAAAAGAATATATAGAAAAAGGAGAAAGTAAAAAATTATACGAGATAAAGGAATCAAAACATGAAAAGATAAAAAAATTGTATGATAAATTTTATGGAAATCAAAAATACGGATATCGTTCAGAAATTATTGGAAAAATAGTTCGATGTCCAATTTGTGGTAGTCCTTTTGGCTATGGAACTCTTTGGCTTGATCATGTTTTACCTCAAAGTAGATTTGAAAAATTAGCAATAACACCTATTAATTTAGTACCTTTTTGTTCTAGTTGTAATAGAGGGAAAGGAATTGAAATTGGAAATAAGGAAATGGGAATTTTGAATCCTTATTTTAATTATTATGAGTTAAAATCTTATTTAGAGTTAGATATAATTATT
>NZ_CALHQO010000307.1:0-3930 GCF_938036635.1 uncultured Leptotrichia sp. | reverse complement strand
CTTCCATTGAAACCCATTTCTCTTCAATCATATCATCCCTCCAAAAACATCATTTTATTTTAGCTCATTTACCAGTAGAATTCAAGTGAATTTATAGCTAACGTCTACTATTTATGTAGCTTTACAATAGATGTGAGACCTCAGGTATAGAAAAAAGCGATTGAGTCCGTTAGAATGGTTTTACCACAAAATCAACTAACGAAAGGACTTTCAATCGCTCATGAACAGTATAACACATTCTCAACGATATCTGCCACATACTATCGATACCAGATTCTATGCTGTAAAGCTATACCGTGGTGGTAGCTCTGTACAATTTGTCTGCCGAAAATACCATATATCAAAAGCTTCTCTGATGCGCTGGAACAAACGATTTGACGGAAGCAGAGACTCTCTTAGAGATAAGTCTCATCGACCAATCAGCACTCATCCAAGCGCTCATACGGATATGGAACTCAAGTGGATCAATGATCTGCACCGCAGAAATCCTCATATCTCCATATGTGAGATGTATGGCAAGCTTCGCTCACAAAAGAATTACTCAAGGCACCCCGGTTCCCTTTATAGGGTATACAAGGCTCTTGGCTTTTCCTCTAAGGCTCCTTCAACAAAGAAGAAACGTAAACCACAGAAATATCACACGCCTGAATCATTAGGTATAAAATGGCAGCTTGATGTCAAATATGTTCCAAGGGCCTGTTATGTCGGTGAAATACCTGATAAGTTCTATCAATATACGATGATTGATGAAGCATCAAGACAACGATTCATTTATCCATATCGTGAACAGAGCAGCTACAGTACAATTGACTTTGTAAAACGTGCAATAGCCTACTTTGGGTATAAGCCTAAAATCATCCAAACTGATAATGGTTTTGAATTTACATATCCCAGAGATTGTAGCCGTATACATCCGTTTGATCGCTTTTGTGAAAGCATAGGAATTGACCACAAACTTATTCGTCCAAGAACTCCATGGCACAATGGAAAGGTTGAACGCAGCCACAGAAACGATCAGGAGCGATTCTATAACTTTCTAAGTTTCTACTCTTTCAAGGATCTGAAAGAGCAGATGTACAGATATATGCGTCGCTCAAATCGAATTCCTATGGCTGTACTCGGCTGGATATCTCCTATTGAGAGACGTTCACAACTCGAGGCGCAGCTTATCACTCACTTTGGTAAAACAATTCAATGATATCATATGGCTTTTTACTTTTTACAGATTTGGTCTCACATCATTGACTAATGCACAATAACCTGTGTTAGTTTTACTGAATTTAAAAGAAATTTTTGTAATTATAATGTGTAGAAGGAGAAAAATTAAGATGAAGAAAATCGCAATCTTAACAAGTGGAGGAGATTCACAGGGGATGAATACAGCGATAAGAGCTGTCACTAAAGCTGCTATAAACAAAGGAATGGAAGTTTATGGTATAAGAAGAGGATACAAAGGTATGCTTGAAGATCAGATTTTTCCATTGACATTGTTAGATGTAAGTGGAATTGCTGATAAAGGAGGAACAATTTTGCTATCAGCAAGATTGCCAGAATTTAAGGATCCTGAAGTTAGAGCAAAAGCGGCGGCTAATTTAAAAAAATATGGAATTGACGGATTAGTTGTAATCGGTGGAGATGGATCATTCCATGGGGCACACTATTTGTATGAGGAACATGGTATAAAAACAATTGGAATACCTGGAACAATTGATAATGACGTAGCTGGAACTGACTATACAGTTGGTTACGACACAGCATTAAATATAATTTTAGATGCTATTTCTAAATTAAAAGATACAGCAACTTCACACGAAAGAACATACTTGGTTGAAGTAATGGGAAGAAACTGTGGAGATTTGGCTCTTTATTCTGCAATAGCAGGAGGAGCAAGTGGAGTAATGATTCCTGAAGCTCAAAGTTCTATTGATAAAATCGCTGAAGTAATTAAAAAAAGACGTGCGGAAGGTAAATTGTACGATATAATAGTAGTTGCAGAAGGTGTCGGAAATATTATGGACATTAAGGATGAATTAGCTAAAAAAATTGATACAAATATAAGAGTTACAATTTTAGGACATATCCAAAGAGGTGGAGCACCAACAGCATTTGATAGAATATTAGCAACAAGATTAGGAGTAAAAGCGGTTGAGCTTATCGAAGAAGGAAAAGGTGGATTAATGGTTGGAATCCAAAGTGAAGAAGTAACAACTCATAAATTATCTTACGCTTGGGAAAATTATTCTAAAACATCTGCTTCTGATTATGCAATCGCAAATATGTTATCACTATAATTGTTAAAGTCTTTTTTAGATTTAACAGTTTAAAAAATAAATGAATATTTCTTACGGAAGTAAGAATTCATTGATAAAATAAGGCAATGAAATTTTAAATATCAAATTTTAGGAGGAAAAATGAAAATTAAAATGACTAAAGTTGTTTGTACTATCGGTCCAAAAACTGAAAGTGTTGAAATGTTGACAAAATTAGTAGAAAGCGGAATGAACGTAATGAGATTGAACTTTTCTCATGGTGATTTCGAAGAACATGGAGCTAGAATTAAAAATATTAGAGAAGTAATGAAAAAAACAGGTAAGGAAATAGGAATTTTATTAGATACTAAAGGACCTGAAATCAGAACTGGAAAATTAGAAGATGGAAAAGACGTATTATTAGAAACTGGTAAAAAAGTAACTATTACTACTGATTACTCTTTCGTTGGAAATGCTGAAAAATTTGCAGTTTCTTATCCTGGAATTGTTGATGACTTGTATGAAGGAACAACAGTATTATTAGATGACGGTTTAGTTGGATTAAAAGTTGAAAGCGTTGATAAAGCAGCTGGAGAAGTTCACTGTGTTGTTACAAATACTGGAGAACTAGGAGAAACTAAAGGTGTAAACTTGCCGGATGTTTCAGTTGGATTACCAGCATTAGCTGAAAAAGATATTGCTGATTTGAAATTTGGTTGTGAACAAGGTGTTGACTTTGTAGCAGCATCATTCATAAGAAAAGCATCTGACGTTGCTGAAGTAAGAAAAGTATTGGATGACAACGGTGGAAAAAATATTCAAATTATTTCAAAAATTGAAAGCCAAGAAGGTGTTGATAACTTCGATGAAATCTTGGAATTAAGTGATGCAATCATGGTTGCCAGAGGAGATTTAGGAGTAGAAGTGCCTGCTGAAGAAGTTCCATTTATGCAAAAAATGATGATTAGAAAATGTAATAAAGTTGGAAAACCAGTTATTACTGCAACACAAATGTTAGACTCAATGATTAGAAACCCACGTCCTACAAGAGCAGAAGCAGGAGACGTTGCTAACGCTATCTTAGACGGTACAGATGCAGTTATGTTATCAGGAGAATCTGCAAAAGGTAAATATCCAGTAGAAGCTGTTAAAATGATGGCTACTATTTCAAAAAGAACAGATGAATTTAAGAAATTTAAAACAGTTGAAACTCCAGACGGATCAGAAATTTCTGTTACAGAAGCAATTTCAAGTGGTGCAGTAAGCACTTCGCAAGCATTAGATGCTAAATTAATCGTATGTTGGACAAAAACTGGTAGAGCAGCAAGAATGATTAGAAAATATGGACCGGTTGTACCAATTATTGCTTTGACAGACAATGACCAAACTGCTAGACAGTTAGCATTAGTAAGGGGAGTTAGAGCTTACGTAGAAAAAGGATTGGATAAAACAGATGATTTCTTTGCAAGAGCAAGAGAAATTGCTGCTAATCATGAAGAAGCTAACAAAGGTGATTTAGTAGTAATGGTAACAGGAATCTCTAAAGAAGGAACAACTAATACATTCAGAGTAGAAAGAGTTGGAGAATAATTAAAAATCTTATTATTTAACCACATCACACACAATAAGCAATTATAAATATTTTATGAGGGAAACGGTCTTATGCCTTTTCCCTTTATTT
>NZ_CALHQO010000306.1:0-4408 GCF_938036635.1 uncultured Leptotrichia sp. | reverse complement strand
TATTTTTTAAAAATTACTTTTTATTTTTACTAATAGTCTTTCTAACTGTTCTCTTTCATTTTTATCTAATACATTTAAGAAACTTTCATATATACTGTTTGCAATTTGCTGATTTTTTCCTAAAAACATTTTCATTCCATCCAAAAGCTGTATATATGAAAATCTTTTATCTTCTTCTGAAACTTCTTTTATTACATATCCCTTTTGTAGATATTTGTTTATTATTTTTGTTACTGCAGGTTTTGACACTTTAGACCTTTTTGAAAACTCAGTCAAGTTTATTTTTTGTGCTTCAAAAATTATTCGCAAATAATGGAAATCCCTTTTAGATAACTCTACCTTTTCTTCCATACTTTCAAAAATTTCATAATATTTTTCTAAAAATTTCTTATCTATATCTTCTACTAATTCAAATAAATTTATCATTTTTCTCCCCAAATATTTTTTTTATACTAGTAAAAATTCCCATTTTCTATTTTTAGCTCTTTTCTTCTAGTCAAATAACAAAATATCCAGTAACCTAAAAAAAGAACATACTTATTGAAAATATTTCATTCCCGAAATTTTTTTACCTCAAAAATTAAATACTAAACAAGTTATATTAACTATAATGGCAATAACGAAAATAACTTTTAATTCCACAGGAAATTTTTTAAACACAAACTCTTTTATTGTTAAATTTACATTTTTCTTTTGTATCTAAACCTCCACATATCTACATTAAGTATAATTTTTTGCTTCTATAAACTTAACAGTTCTGTATTTCAAATATATTTTAATTTAAAAACAGGGATAAAATTTCTACCCCTGTATTTTCTCTAGTTTTTAAATTTATTTTTCAAATCCAATACAAATTTTGTCAAATCTTCTGTAAATGCTTCTGCGTTAGCTTTTATCTTTTCTGAAAAATCAGCTAAATTTTCTTTTACTTCTTTTGATTTGCTTTCAAATCTTTCCTTTAATTCCTTATATTCGATATCTGTTTTTAGTTTTGATTCATATTCTTTTGCAAATTCTAAATCTTTCTGAACAACTTTGGCATCTTTTCGAAGGATTGTTTCAGGATTATATTTATTCAAAAAATTATCCAGTTCTGTATTCCCTGATTCGGAAGTTAGTAAAATCAACGCATAATGGTTATTTACAAGGTGTTTTGAAACATCTTCAAATATGCTTATTATTTTTTTGTCAGCCTTTTCACCTTGGCTTTCACCTATCATAGCTCCTACTGCTCCACCAAAAATAACTCCCAACGGACCTCCGATAATTCCAATAAGGCCTCCAAGAAGCCCTCCGTTTAAAAATCCTATATTTCCATTTGCATTTACTTCGAATCCATCCTTGAAACTCAGCTTATCGTCTTCCTTTCTTACAACTGCAGCCTGAGTAATTACATAATTTTCCCCTGAATATTTTGTCTTTATGTCAGCTAGAGCCTCAAATGCGCTTAGCTGATTTTCAAATGTTGCTAATAAAACATTATTTTCCATGGCAGCTCTCCTTTATTTTTTAAATTGACTAATTATAGTCCTAAAAAAATAGTTTTTATTTTGCCAGTACTTATTTTTTACTTTTAAAAAATAAATTTACTCCCATAATTCCTGCAATAACAAATCCTAATAATCCCAATCCAGAAATTCCAAATATTTTTGGAGGAATGTTTGCTAGAGCTAATATTGATGAACCCACAAATATTGATGAAATAATAATTGCCAGTACTAATTGCTCAAAAGTTTTTTGAAATTTCTCAAAACCAATTATTTCATGCTTATGTTTTAATTCATTTTTTTGAATTTTTTCCAAAATATTTTTTAAATCTGTAGGTAAAGTTAGCCAGTTATCAGAAAAGGTTTCCAATTTTTCTGCTCCCTTTTTAAAAATATTTACTGGATTCATCCGCTCTCTTGCTATTTTATCCATATATGGCTGCATAATTCTTGTTATATTAAGACTTGGATCCAAATGCCGACCAATTCCTTCAATTTGACCAATTCCCTTTATTAATAGGTAAATATCTTCAGAAAGCAGAATTTGGTTATCGCTGAATATTTTCCTTGCCTTTTCAAAAATCGTAACAATATCTATACTTTCCAATGAATTCCCGTCCACCATCTCAATTAATCCGTAAAGTTCCCGCTCAAACTTTCTTTCATCTGCAACTTCAAATTTTATAGCCAGTTTGCGTATAGTTTCAATCATTTTTTTTACATCTTTTTTCAATGAATAAATAATCAAATTTATTAAAAGTTCTCGCTCATTTGGATAAAGCCTGCCCATTGCACCAAAATCAATAAATGCAATTTGCCCATTTTCCTTTATAAAAATATTACCAGGATGGGGATCAGCATGAAAAAATCCATGTTTTAAAAACTGCACCAAATACAAATCAAGTCCAGTTCTTGCAACTTCTTCAGGTTTTTTCCCTATTTCTACTATTTTTTCCTTATCAGTAATTTTAAAGCCTTCTATCATTTCCATTGTAAGAACGTGGTTATTGGAAAAATGTCTATATACGATTGGAACGTGAATTCTCTCGTCCCCTTTAAAATTATTTGCAAAACGCTCTATATTACGAAGCTCGTTATTAAGTGAAAGCTCATCATTGAGCATTTTTTCAAAACTTTCCACAACATCTACAATATTCATTTTTTTCATTTCTTCATAATAATTTTCCAAAGCTTTTGCAAGATTTTTCATAATTTCCAAATCTGCTTCAATTACAGGCTTTATATTTTCTCTTTGAATCTTTACAACAACTTTTTCCCCATTTTTTAATTTTCCTCTAAACACCTGCCCTATTGAAGCTGATGCCATCGGCTCTTCCTCTATTTCAGAAAAATAATCATCTACTTCTATTCCAAGTTCGAGATTCATTTTTTTTCTTACATCTACTTCTTCAATCTCCACACTATCTTGTAATTTTTGAAGCTGTAAAAGCATTTCTTCAGGTAAAATGTCTTTTCGATTACTTAACATTTGCCCAAATTTTACATATACAGGACCCATTTCCTCAATCGCCATTCTTATCCTTTCATAAAAAGTATAAGAATTTATTTCATCAATTTTGTCACTATATCTTCTTTTTATATTTCCAGGAATATACTTTTCCAAGTCTCCCCTTTTAAATAGTTCATCAAATCCATATTGAGCAATTACTGAAGAAAGCTTTACAAGCCTTTTTGTTTTCTGTATAAAATCTACCATCTAATTTATTTTCCTCTCTATTGAAAATACTTAGTAACATCAAAAAATACAATAACCAACATCAATACAAGCAAAAATATCATCCCAATCATATGTATTTTTTCTTCTATTTTTTTATTTACTTTTATTCCAAAAAACTCAGGAATGACAAATATCAGTCTTCCCCCATCAAGCGCTGGAATTGGAAGCAAGTTCATAATTCCAATATTTATGGAAATTAATACAAATACTCCAAGCATAGCAAAAATCCCTCCTTGCCCATAAGCTTCGCCAACTATCTTAGGAAGTCCTACAGGCCCTGTCATCTCCTTCATTGCCACTTTTCCTGTTATAAGCATTCTCACACCATCAAGTGTCATTTTAAAATAATCTCCAAACATAGAAAAACTAATTTTTACTCTTTCTCCAAATGTTGATTTTTGGCTTAACAGATGTACTCCAAGTATGTTTCCCTTCACTTCCTTGTTGTAAGTTAATTTTACATTTTCAGTAATTTCCTTATTATCTCTCAAGATTTTTAGAGCTATATCTTCATTTTTATAATTTTTACTAATTTCTCCAATTCTTTTTGTCATTTCACTCCAATTGGATATATTTTTACCATTAATTGCCAAAATCTTATCATTTACCTTCAATCTTCCATTTACTTTTGAACTTTGCTCAACTCCTCCAACTATAGCTTGAGAATATTTAGTCGGCAGCACTCCCGCTACTGAAAGCATTATAAACAATACTGCCAATGCAGAGATAAAGTTCATCACAACTCCCGCAATCAGCACAACAAATCTGCTAAATGGCGACTTGGCAAAAAATCCATTTTTCTGAATATTTTCCTGTCTCTTTAATTCCTTTTCTACAACCTTGCTAAGCCTTCTTTCCACTTCATCAACAAATTTTTCATCTTCAATTTCATTATCATTATCCTTGTTACCTGTTTCATTTTTTAATTCCTCAATAATTTCATCCATTTTTTCCTTCTTAAATGCTTCCAAATCAAACCTTTCAGGCTGCATTCCCTCAATATTAACAAATCCTCCTAAAGGTAAAATTCTGATTGAATAAGTCGTCTCATTCTTTTTTAACGAAAAAATCTTTGGCCCCATTCCAATCGCAAACTCAGTAACAGGCATTCCAAAATATTTAGCCGTTGCAAAATGCCCCAATTCATGCAAAAATACAATTAATCCCAAAATTACTATAGTAA
>NZ_CALHQO010000305.1:0-5264 GCF_938036635.1 uncultured Leptotrichia sp. | reverse complement strand
TGTTAAAAAAATAACAAAATTTTTCTCCAAAGGTTGAAATATTGACAAATATGTTTTAAAATATAGTAAATAAAATTTTAAGGAGGCAGAAAAATGAAAAGTTTAAAAGAGGATTTTTCTTTAATGTCAAGTTTGTTGATACCAGTAGCGGTGGCTATTAATTTTACAGGATTTACTATTGCAAAAATGTTAAATGTTCCATTATTTCTTGATTCGATAGGAACAGTTTTTATAAGTCTTCTGGCTGGTCCTTGGGTTGGATCGGTTGCTGCAATTATTACAAGTGTAGTTACTGGTGGACTTGCACCTGAAAATTTGGCATTTATACCAGTTGGAATTTTGATTGCTGTTGTAATGGGAACATTAACTAGATTTAAAATGAAAAATTATGTTGTAAAAATAGTAGTTTGTACATTAATATTGGCGATAGTTAGTATTAGTTCATCTACTCTAATAACAATTTTAATGTATGGTGGAATTACACCGAATGCAACTGGAGTTTTGACTTCATTTTTTGTAAAACAAGGGATAAACTTAAAAGTTGCAGCAACTTTATCTAATTTTATTTCAGAAATTGGTGATAAAGTAATAACAGTTGTTATTGCGATGTTAATTGTTAAAAGTATGTCTGATAGATATTTGATTAAATTTAAGCATGGAGAAAACTATATTCATGGAACAAAATAGAAGTGGAGAAATGAAATGATAAAAAAATTTTCAGAAGGTCTGTATCCGCTTACAAAGTTATATTTTGCAATATCACTTATAATTTCAGCATTTTTAATCCCAAATGACTTTTATGGCTATGTGCTTGTTATAGTTTGTGGAATTTTGGCAAGTTTTTATGGAAAAGGTAGTGCTTATTTCAAAAGAGTCTTCATAAGTTTATTTTTATTGACTTTAGTTATATTTGCTGCACAAAGTACGTTATTTGCTTCAAATGAAATTGTAGCAAGAATTGGGATTTTTACAATTTATAAAGCTGGATTACTAAAAGCTGTAAAAATCACATCAAAGTTATGGGCAATCGTGGCTTCAGTTACATTGCTGACTCTTATAACTTCAATAAAGGATTTTACAATAGCTCTTGAAAAAAAAGGAATAAATCCTAAATTTGCATTTATCCTTCTTTTAACTTTTCAAATAATTCCTGAAATGGGAAAACAGGCTGGCGTAATCTTGGATTCACAGCGTTCAAGAGGTGTGGAAACAGAAGGAAATATTTTTGTAAGAACGAGGGCTTTACTGCCAGTATTTGTGCCATTAGTCCTATCTTCTATTTTAAATACTGAGGAAAGAGCAATTACATTGGAGGCACGTGGGTTTTCGATTGGAGAAAAGCGGACAATATTGCATGATATAGAAGAAACAAAAAATGATAAAATTATGAAAATTGTGCTGGCTATTTTTATAGTGCTATGTATTTTGTGGAGGGTTTTATGGGTTATTTCAAAATAGAAAATGTAAACTACAAATATCCGCTTGAAGAAAAACAAGCCCTGAAAAATATTAATATTGAGATAAAAAAAGGCGAATTTTGGGCTGTAATTGGAAAAAATGGGAGCGGGAAAACGACATTTTGCAATATGTTGAGGCGGTTTGTGCCTGATTTTTACAAAGGGGAACTGAAAGGGAAAATAACGCTGGAAGATAAAGAACTGAAAGATTATTCTCAAAAGGAACTTGTTCAGAAAATTGGATTTGTTTTTCAGAATCCGTTTACGCAAATTAGTGGAGTAAAAGATACTGTTTTCGAGGAAATTGCTTATGGACTTGAAAATTTAGGTTTAGATAAAGAAGAAATAATTTCTAGAGTTGAAAAAATATTGAAACTGCTTGAAATTGAAAAACTGCGTGACAGAAATCCATATGACTTGTCTGGCGGACAAAAGCAAAGAGTGGCACTTGCCTCAATTATCGCAATGGATCCTGATATTCTAGTTATTGACGAGCCAACTTCACAGCTTGATCCAAAAGGAACAGAAGATATTTTCAAAATTATAAATTTAATGGCAAATGAAGGAAAAACAATAATTTTGGTTGAGCATAAACTTGAACTTATTGCAGAATATGCCCAAAATATACTTGTCCTTGATGAAGGGGAAATAATTTTGAGTGGAAAAGCGGAAGAAGTTTTAAATAATAAAATCTTGCTGGAAAAGGAAATTGGTATGACACAGTATTCTATACTTGCCTATGAACTTGAAAAATCAGGAAAAGTTGAGTTTGAAGAAATTCCTATAACCAAGGAAAAGATAGTGGAATTATTGAAAAAATAAAAATTGTTAAGCAAATCTTAAAAATATTTATTTAAAAGGAAAAATTATGCAACCAAAAAATTTGAAAAATAGAATCGTTCTTGTAAAAGGCGATATTACCGAATATCCTGCTGATGTGATTGTCAATGCCGCAAATTCTTCTTTACTAGGAGGCAGTGGTGTTGATGGTGCAATTCATAGAAAAGGCGGAAAAGAAATAACAGAAGATTGTATGAAAATACGTGATTCTCAAGGGAAATGCAACGTTGGGGAAGCTGTTATTACAAGAGCAGGAAATATGCCATTTAAAAATGTAATTCATACAGTTGGACCTGTCTGGCAGTCAGGAAAAAATAATGAAGTAAAATTATTTGCAGAAAAATTGTTAAAAAATTCCTATATTTCAAGTTTAGAATTGGCTGAAAAAAATAAACTGAAAAATATTTCCTTTCCAAATATCTCGACTGGAGTTTATAGATTTCCAAAAGATTTAGCTGCAAAAACGGCTATTAACGCTGTGATAGAATAAATGATTTTATAGAAAAAGTAAATTTTGTATGTTTTGAAAATGAAAATTTTGAGATCTATAGAAAGTTATTGGAAGAGAAAGGGATTTTATGAAAGAAGGAAAACTGAAAAAAATTATAAAAATAGACTGGACTATATTTTATTCCAAACCAAGAATACAAATTTTAGGAATTTTGATATTTTTGGATATAATGTTGCTTTTCTCAGTGACAAAAGAAATGGAAAAAGGCTTTAGCATATCTTCTGTTTCAACTTCAATAGTTTTATTTATACTATTTGTCTTATTAAATGGATTGTTTATTTTTTATTACAAAAATAAATTTTCTAACATAGAATTTTATGATGATTATTTTATTTTCAAAAAAGAGAAAGTGTATTATGAAAATTTAAAATATTTTTTCTTTAAGGATAATAGATTATTTCAAATGAAGAAGTTTTCTAAAATTTTGTATAAACCTGATGGTGGTAATTGGAAAAAGATAGATGGAAGCGGATATGATTATGACTTATTTTCAGTATTTCAAAAATGTTTTTTAGAAAAAAATTTTTCAAAAGCAGTAGAAAATATTGAAAATGGTGGAGTTGAGATTTTTCCATTTCAAAATCAAGGTTTTGTGAAAAATAAATTTTTATTTTCAAGCGAAGAAAGATTGCAGGAATTGACTCAGATCTTTGAAAGTTCACCAAAAATACAAGTATCGAATAAATCTGTAACATTTGATAATGAGATTTATGATTGGAAAAATTATAATATTGAATTTGAAATCGGCACAATTACAGTAAGTGATTTGAAAAAGAATACGATTCTTGAAATTGAAGCTAAAAATACAGTAATTTGTCAGGAAATTTTATTAAAAAACTTAATAGAAAATTTTGATAAAAAATATCCTAAATTCTATTAGAAAATAAGAAAATTTGGAAAGTGAGAAAGGGAAATTTTGATGAAAAGATACTTGTCAGGCTTATTAGGAATTATTTTGTTATTTTTTGTGATGACAATTGTTTATTGCCTATATTGTCTTTTTAAAATATTTGTTAATAAATACATACCTTTTTTTGAAGCACTGATTTTTTTAGGAATATGTAGTGGCTGGACATACGGATTAAATAGATATGATAAAAAAAATTTTGAAAATGAAAAGGATAAGAATAAAAGCAGATTTGCACCAAAAGAAAAGAAAGAGCCGTCAAATAAAGAATTGCTATCAGCCCTTTTTCTTGCATATATTCCAGCAATTATAACAATTTATATTGGAAATGTGACTGAACTGGCATATTTTATAAGTTCCGCTGAGAAAACAAAATTTACAGCAGAGTTTTTTAATTCGTTAAATGAAGTTTTTAATCAACGATTTTTTTACAAAAATTTATTAATAATATCAGTAACTTTTATAATATTTGGGACTTTTTTTAGTTTTAGAACAGTTACAGAATACATGAAGAGGAAAAAAGAGGAGCTGGAACAATAAAATAATTATTGAAGATAATTGTTTAATAAAATTTTTAAAGGAGACAAAACTATGAGTTTTATTACTGTAAAAAATTTGAATTTTAAATATCCTAATGGAACTGAAAATGTGCTTAATGATGTTTCTCTTGAAGTAAAAAAAGGGGAGAAAGTTGCGATTATTGGGCAAAATGGCGCTGGGAAAACAACGATGGTAAAAATGTTGAATGGACTTTTAAAGCCAGTAAGTGGAGATGTGGTTGTAGATGACTGGAATACAAAGAAATATACCGTTGCCAAAATGAGCCGAAAAGTCGGATATGTCTTTCAAAATCCAATGGATCAGATATTTCATAACAATGTTTACGATGAAATAGCCTTTGGAGCAAAAAAATTAAAATATTCTCCTGATGAAACAAAAATAATGGTAGAAAATGCCATAAAATTAACAGAACTTGAAAAATATCAAAAGGAAAATCCATACAATTTACCGTATTCCATGAGAAAATTTGTTACAATTGCCGCAGTAATTGCAATGGGTTCAGATGTCATTATAATGGACGAGCCGACAGCAGGACAGGATTTTAGAGGAATGAGAGTTTTACATAATTTGATTGACGAACTTCAAAAGCAAGGGAAAACTATAATTACAATAACTCATGATATGGAATTTGTAGTAAAAAATTTTGACAGAGTAATTGTAATGACAAATGGAAAAGTTATCGCTGATGGAGACAAACGTGATATTTTTTGGCAATTTGACACATTAGAGAAAAGCATGGTAAAACAGCCGTATATCAGTGATTTAGCTAAGGAAATGGAAATGGATAGAAAGGTTTTATCTGTGGAAGAATTTGTGGAAAATTATTAAATATCTATTAGTTGTCTTTAGTAAAATGAAAAATTATACAAATTAAAATAATTAAGATTTTGATTTTAAAAATAGATAGAGTAAAAAAATAGGATTAAGTGGGAAACAATACCATTCAACTTTTTTATTTTCGTAGGATTGCTCATTGCCGCAAAACCTT
>NZ_CALHQO010000304.1:0-5759 GCF_938036635.1 uncultured Leptotrichia sp. | reverse complement strand
AAACAGAGATAGATTGGTTCTTAGTAAAGGGCATGCTGCTCCTGCACTGTATGCGGCTTTGATTGAAAAAGGATTTTTAGGAGATGAAGGAAAAAATCTTATTCCAACACTTAGAAAATGGCACTCTCCGCTTCAAGGACATCCTGATATGAAAAAACTGGCTGGAGTTGAAATGTCAACAGGTTCACTTGGGCAAGGACTGTCTGCAGCAAACGGAATGGCTTTGAGTGCAAAAATTTACAATAATGACTACAGAGTTTATGCAATTCTAGGAGATGGAGAGCTTCAGGAAGGGCAAATTTGGGAAGCGGCTATGACAGCATCACATTACAAGCTTGACAATTTAGTTGCGATAGTTGACTATAACAACTTGCAAATTGATGGAAAAGTTTCGGATGTAATGGATGTTGCTCCGATTGGGGAAAAGTTCAAGGCATTCAAATGGAATGTAATAGAGATTGACGGGCATAATTATGAAGAAATCATAAATGCTCTTGACACAGCAAGAACAGTTAAAGGACAGCCTACAGTTATTGTTGCAAACACTGTAAAAGGAAAAGGTGTCTCATTTATGGAAAACAACGCTGGATTCCACGGAGCTGCTCCAAATGATGAAGAATACAAGAAGGCAATGGAAGAATTGAGTTAACAATAGCAAGGGAAATCAATCGCCATTTCCCTTCATTTCGCAATAATAGTTATTTTAACATATTTAAATAATGGTGTATTAAAGAGAATGGCGAAAGTGCTTTGCACTAACCCTGGCTTGTGGAACAGTATTAGAAAGTTTTTAAAAATAATGAAATAAAAAATAGGAGAATATGAGAATGGAAAAAAAATCAACTAGAGTGGCTTATGGAGAAGCGTTAGTTAAATTGGGAAAAGTAAATAAAGATGTGGTGGTACTGGAAGCAGACTTGTCAAAATCAACAATGACTGCATATTTTAAAAAAGAGTTTCCAGAAAGACATATAAATGTTGGGATTGCAGAGGCTGATATGATTGGAACAGCGGCAGGTATTGCAACGACTGGGAAAATACCGTTTGCTTCAACTTTTGCACATTTTGCAGCTGGACGTGCCTTTGACCAGGTTAGAAACTCGGTGGCGTATCCGCATTTAAATGTCAAGATTTGTCCAACTCACGCAGGAGTTTCGTTAGGAGAGGATGGAGGTTCTCACCAGTCAGTTGAGGATGTGGCTTTAATGCGTGCAATTCCAGGAATGGTAGTGCTATCGCCAGCAGATGCAGTAGAAACAGAAAAAATGGTATTTGCAGTGGCTGAATATGAAGGGCCTGTGTATGTAAGACTTGGAAGATTGAATATACCAGTATTATTTGATGAAAACTATAAATTTGAAATAGGAAAAGCTGCAACTTTGAAAGAAGGAAACGATGTAGCAATATTAGCGACTGGCCTTATGGTTTCAGAAGCTCTTGAAGCAGCGAAATTACTGGAAGAAAAAGGGATAAAAGCAAGAGTGGTAAATGTTTCTACGATAAAGCCGTTAGACACAGAAACAGTTCTAAAAGCGGCAAAAGAATGTAAATTCATTGTAACAAGTGAAGAACATTCGGTAATTGGAGGACTTGGAAGTGCAGTTTCAGAATATTTATCAGAAGTTCATCCGACAAAAGTTGTAAAACATGGAATACAGGATGTTTTTGGACAAAGTGCAGATGGAGAGACTATGCTTACGAATTACGGGCTTAGAGCGAAGGATATTGCACAAATAGTGCTGAATAATTTAAAATAGTAAATTAAGTGAACAATAATAGAAAAGCCATACCAATTTTCAAAATGAGGAGAATAGGTATGGCTTTACTTGAAAAGAGAGGTATTTTTATGGATTTAAAAAATATGATAAGTGGGACTGATATTCGGGGAATAGTTTCAAAATACGAAGATAAGGACATTAATTTATCTGAAAAGGAAGTTGAGTTCATAGCAAAAGGATTTGCGCTTTGGATAACTGAAAAATGTGATGAAATAGCAAAGAGTCAAAACAGGAAGGTTAAAGTGGCAGTTGGGTACGATGCAAGGCATACAGGACCTAAATTTTCAGAAATTATAAGAAAAACTTTGATGGAAATGGGAATTGATATATATGATTGCGGAATGTCAATAACACCATCGCTTTTTATGGCTACGATATTTGAAGATTATAAAGCTGATGGTGCAATGATGATAACTGCCAGCCATTTACCGAGCTACTACAATGGAATTAAATTTTTTACGAAAAATGGGGGACTTCAAAAAAGTGATGTTAATGAATTTCTAGAAATGGCTGAAAAACAAGAAAAAAATTTGCTCAAAAAAGAAAAAGGTGTAGAAACTTTAAAAAATCTAGCAGATGACTATGCTTCATATATATGCGAACTAATAAAAAATAAAATTGGGAAAGGGGATAAACCGCTAGAAAATTTAAGGATAGTGATTGATGCAGGAAATGGAGCTGCAGGATTTTTTGCTAAAAAGGTAATAGAAGTTTTGGGTGGAGATACTACTGGAAGCCAATTTTTAAATCCTGATGGTAACTTTCCAAATCATATTCCGAATCCTGAAGCAAAAGAAGCGATAGAATCAATAAAAAAAGCAGTTCTTGATAATAATGCAGATTTTGGAATAATATTTGATGCAGATGGAGATAGAAGCGCCTTTATAGATAAGAATGGACGTGAAATTAACAGAAATAACCTTATCGCATTGCTTAGTGAAATATTGTTAAAAGAACATTCTGGCGGGATAATTGTAACAGATTCGATTACATCGGCAGGACTAAAAGAGTTTATAGAAAATCGTGGCGGGATTCATCACAGATTCCAGCGAGGATATAAAAACGTAATAAATGAATCTATAAGACTGAATAATGAAGGAAAGTATTCTCCTCTTGCTGTAGAAACGTCAGGACATGCCGCATTTAAAGAAAATTATTTTCTTGATGATGGAGCATACATGGCTGCAAGGCTTTTGGTTCAGCTTGTAGAGAGCAGGGAAAAAGGCATTGAATTTACAGATGTTTTGAATGAGCTACCTGAGCCTGCTCAGGAAATAGAAATAAGAATTCCTATAAAAGATAAAGATTTTCGGGCTTATGGAGAAAAAATTGTGGAAAACTTTAGGGAATATGCTGAAAAAAAAGAAGATTGGAGCCTAGAAAGTCCTAACTATGAAGGTGTAAGAGTAAATGTGGGTCAAAAAAGCTGGTTTTTAATCAGATTATCACTGCATGAACCACTTTTGTGCGTTAATATAGAAGCGGAAAAAGAAGGAATGGGGAATGATATTTTAGAAGAATTGAAGGATTATTTAAAAAAATACGAAAAAATGGAAATTTAAGAAAAAATAAAAAATAAAAATTAAAAAAAGGTATTGATAAAATTTATAAATGTGGTAAAATATAGATGGGTTTATTACCCACTCTAACTTAAATTAGCTAAATAGTTCTTTAGCAGAAAAAACTGATTAAATTCAGTTTTTTTTCTTTTTTGGTTATTTTTTTGAAAATTTAAAAAAGAAAATTGAAAAATGGCTTTTAAAATGTTAAAATTAGATGTGAAAAAATAAATTTGGAAAGGAGCGGTATTTAATTTTAAATACTGAATAAATAATTATGAATATAGTGTTATTTGGAGCACCAGGAGCAGGAAAAGGAACTCAGGCAAAGGAATTAATTCAAAAATATGAAATTCCTCAAATTTCAACAGGGGATATTTTGAGAGCTGCAATTGCAAACAAGACTCCACTAGGAATGGAAGCCAAAAAATTGATGGATGAAGGGAAATTGGTTTCTGATGACATTGTAAATGGACTTGTGGAAGCAAGATTGCAGGAAGATGACTGTAAAAAAGGATTTATTTTGGACGGATTTCCAAGAACAGTGGCTCAAGCTGAAGAACTTGACAAAATTTTGGCAAAATCAAGCAGAGAAATTGAAAAAGTAATCGCACTTGAAGTTAGCGATGAAGAAATTATTGAAAGAATCACAGGAAGAAGAGTATCGAAAAAGACTGGTAAAATTTATCACATAAAATATAATCCGCCAGTTGATGAAAATCCAGAAGATTTGGAACAAAGGGCAGATGATAATGAAGAAACAGTGAAAAAAAGACTTGCAGTTTACAACGAACAGACAGCACCAGTATTGGATTTTTACAAAAAACAAAATAAAGTTTACAGTGTAGATGGTGCAAAAAAACTGGAAGAAATTACAAAAGATATAATTGATATTTTGGAAAAATAAGAAAAAATATTATGCAGTGAAATTAACTTTTAACAAATAAAAAAGAAATTTAGAAAGAAGAAGAAAAAATGATAATTTACAAAACATTAGATGAAATAAAAAAAATAAAAAAAGCTAATGAAATAATCGCAAGACTTTTTGAAGATGTATTGCCAAAACACATAAAAGCTGGAATCAGCACATACGAACTGGACCAAATCGCTGAAGATTACATTAGAAGTCAAGGAGCAATTCCAGGAACTAAGGGTTACGATGTAGGACATCCATATCCTCCTTATCCAGCCGCAACTTGTATTTCTGTAAACGAAGTCGTAGTACACGGTATTCCTAGCAAAAAGCAAATACTAAAGGAAGGGGATATTCTGACAGTTGATACGGTTACAGTACTCGATGGATATTTTGGTGATGCTGCAATTACTTATGCTGTAGGAGAAATTGATGAAACTTCTAAAAAGCTTATGGAAGTTACTGAAAAGGCAAGAGATATTGGAATTGAAGTGGCACGTGCCGGAAACAGAATTGGAGATATTGGGCATGCTATTCAGGAATATGTAGAGAGCTTTGGATTCTCGCTTGTAAGAGATTTTGCAGGGCATGGAGTAGGAAAGGAAATGCACGAAGACCCAATTATTCCAAATTATGGAAAAGCTGGAACAGGAGCTAAAATTGAAGATGGAATGGTAATTACAGTTGAGCCGATGGTAAATGTCGGGACTTATAGAGTGAAAGTATTATCTGATATGTGGACAGCGGTTACTAAAGATGGTAAACGTTCAGCCCAATACGAACATAGCCTTGCCATTATTGATGGAAAGCCTGTAATTTTAAGTATAAGAGATTAAGCTAAAAAGAAATAATATAAAAATATAAAGAAGGGAGAGAATTATTTTGAGCATACTGGCATTCATATTAATATTATTTGTGGCATTAGAGCATTATTACATATTAATCCTTGAAATGTATCTTAATGAAAGTGAAACTGTTCAAAGAAACTTTGGACTGGAAATAGACTTTTTAAAAGATGAACGTGTAAAAAAAATGATGGCAAATCAAGGGCTGTACAACGGTTTTCTTGCCACAGGATTAGTGTGGAGTTTAATCGAAAGTGGAGAATTTCAATTTCAAATTGCAGTTTTCTTCCTAATTTGTATTATCTGTGCGGCTATTTATGGTTCTGTCACAGTTTCTAAAAAAATATTTTTAGTGCAGGGTTTACCTGCTTTAATGGCTATTATTGCAGTATTGTTGCCATTAGTAGTTTCATAAATTTAATTGGATTTCAAAGGAATTCTTAAACTTGAAAATTTGATTTTAGAGAGTTTAGGTGTTTTGTGTATATAAATTTTAAAAAATATTTGCAAAAAGACTGGAGATAATGCTCTAGTCTTTATTTTATTTGCACTTTTTCTGTAATACCAATAAAAAAAACTAATAAAAATACAAAAAGTATGATAAAATATATTGTATAGTAAAACTGCTTTAAAACTAAACTCAAAAGGCTATGACTATTTTACT